>NZ_JBPGXG010000119.1:0-14810 GCF_056755255.1 Monashia sp. HAY1-5C
CGTCGACGGTGACGACCCCCGCATGGTCGGCACGATCCGGGCCGTCGAGGAGGACCTCCTGCGCGACGGCCTCGTCATGCGCTACCGCACGCGCACCGGCGTCGACGGGCTGGCCGGCGACGAGCACCCGTTCCTCGCGTGTTCCTTCTGGCTGGTCACCGCCTATGCGCGGGCCGGGCTCGTCGAGGAGGCCACGGCGCTCATGGACCGGCTCGTCGGCCTGGCCAACGACGTCGGCCTGCTCTCCGAGGAGTACGACCCCGGGAGCGGACACCTGGTGGGCAACTTCCCCCAGGCCTTCTCGCACCTGGCGCTCGTCGGGGCCGCCCTCGCCATCGAGCGGGCGAGCCGGCGCCCGGGGGACGCCGCCGAGGGCCCCGAGCAGCAGCCCTACGAGGAACCCGACACCGAGGACACCCAGGACACCCAGGACACCCAGGACACGCAGGACACCCAGGACACACAGGACCACCAGGAGGCTTCCCATGCACCGTCGTGACGTCACGCCCCGGCACGTCGCCACCGAGACCGACCGGCTGCTGGCCACGGTCGACCGGCTCTCCGACGCGGACCTCGCCGGGCCGTCACTGTGCGAGGGGTGGTCGCGCGGTCACGTCCTCGCGCACCTCGCCCGCAACGCGGACGCCCTGACCCGCGTGGTGTCGGTCGCCACGACCGGGGTCCCCGACACGATGTACGACAGCACCGAGGCCCGGGACGCCGACATCGAGGCCGGTGCCGGGCGCTCGCTGAGGGCGCAGGCCGAGGACCTGCGGGCCTCGTCCGCACGCCTCGCCGCCGAGCTGGACCGGCTCGCCCCCGACCACGGCGGCATCCGGGTGCACCGCACACCCGACGGGCCGGAGATCGCCGTGGGAGCGGTGCCGTACCTGCGCCTGCGTGAGCTCGTCTTCCACCACGTCGACCTCGATGCCGGCTTCCGGTTCGCCGACGCGCCCGCCGACGTCGTCGAGCTGCTGCTCGCCGACGCCGTGGAGCGGCTCGCGGGCGAGGACGCGCCGGACGTCCGCCTGCGGACCGACGAGGGTGACGAGCACGTCCTCGGAGCGGGGACGACCCGAGTCTCTGGCCCCCGGGCCGGAGTTCTCCTCTGGCTGGCCCGTGGACGGACCGACGGCGTCGTCGTCGACGGGCCCCTGCCGACGCTGCCCTTCGGAGGCTGACCGTGCCCGGCGCCGCACCGTACACCGGCCACGTCGAGCCGGGCGGCCCCGCAGCGGTCCGCGAGCTGCCCCGGCTGACCATCCGCAAGCTGTCGGTGTCCTCGTTCGACAACAACGTCTACCTGCTCACCTGCCGCACCACGGGCCGGCAGCTGCTCGTCGACGCGGCGGCCGAGCCGGAGCGCGTCCTCGAGCTCGTCGCGGCGGGGGCCGGCGGACAACCGCACCTCGACGTCGTCGTCACGACGCACCGCCACCGCGACCACGTGGGGGCCCTCGCCGAGGTGGTCCGTGCCACGGGGGCGCGCACCGTCGCGGGGGCCGAGGACGCCGACGGCCTGCCGGTGCCGGTCGACGACCGGGTCGGCCAGGGCGACACGGTCCGGTTCGGTGACGTCGTCCTCGACGTCGTCCACCTGCGCGGTCACACCCCGGGGTCGGTGGCGCTCGCCTACGCCGACGCCCAGGACCCCGCGGGGCGGACGCACCTGTTCACCGGCGACAGCCTCTTCCCGGGCGGCGTCGGCAACACGCGGAACGAGGGTCAGAGCTTCGACGCGCTCATCGCGGACGTCACGACGCGGGTCTTCGACGAATACGAGGACGACACGTGGTTCTACCCGGGGCACGGTGACGACTCGACGCTCGGCGCCGAACGACCGCACCTGCCGGAGTGGCGTGCCCGCGGCTGGTGACCTCCGAGCGTCAGGGCGTCCCGGCCACCGGCAGGCGCACCCGGAACGTCGTGTCCCCGGGGCGGGACTCCACCTCGATGGTGCCGCCGTGCCGGTCGACGACGATGCGGCGCGCGATGTCGAGCCCCAGGCCGGAGCCCCGCCCGACCTCCTTCGTCGTGTAGAACGCCTCGAACGCCCTCTCGAGGGACTCGGCGTCCAGGCCGGGGCCGGTGTCGTGGACCGAGACGACGACCGAGCCCTCCTCGGACCGCGTCCTGACCGTGAGGGTGCCCGAACCGTCCATCGCGTCCACGGCGTTGTCGACGAGGTTGGTCCACACCTGGTTGAGCTCGCCCGGCAGCCCCTCGACCGCCGGCAGGTCCTCCCCCCAGTCGCGCACCACGGTGACGCCGTCGCGCAGCTTCGGCCCCATGACGAGCAGCGTGCTCTCGAGGCCGTCGTGCACGTCGACGCGCTGCAGCGAGGCACGGTCCATCTGCGAGTAGGACTTGATGGCCGACACGAGCTCGGAGACGCGTCGGGTGGACTCGCGCACCTGGCGCAGGAGGGCTGCGACGTCGACGGTCGCGCCGACCCAGGCCAGACCCGGCCCGACGGCGGGAGGAGGGAGGACCCGGGCGACGCGCTCGCACCAGGCGGGGTCGGCGCCGGCGGCCACGAGCGAGGACGCGAGCTCCCAGGCCCGGGCGACCCCGCGCGCCTCGAGCCACTCGCCGAGAGCCTCCTCGCGGTCGGCCTGCACGAGGGCGTCGGGCAGCGTCGTCACCGGCCTGAGCTCGCGGCGCAGCGCGTCGAGCGTCGTGAACTGCTCCGACGTCACGGCTCGGACGGCCATGCCCCGCAGGGACTCGAGGAGCACGTCGCACGCCTGTTCGAGGTCCGCGGCCGAGCGGGTCGCGGCGGCGGCCGGGTTGTTGATCTCGTGGGCCAGGCCCGCCGCGAGCGTGCCGAGCGTGACGAGCGCGCTCCGCTGGCGGGCCGTGGCCTCGATGGAGCGGGCCGTGCCGTAGAGACCCGCGACGAGGTGGGCGGCGAACGGGAACCACGCGTCCGCGAGCGCCCGGAGCCGGTCCGCCGGGACGCGCAGGACGCGGCCGGTCTCGCGGCCGCGGGCCGTCGCGAGGTAGACGCCGTGCTCGTCCCACGCACGGAACCCGCCCGCCCATCGCCCCGGCACGTCCATGCGCCCGACGACGACGTCCTCGCGCCCGCTGTGCCTCGACAGCTCGAGGGCCCCGTCGAGGAGCACCCACCAGGCGTCGGCGTGCTCGCCCTCGCGGAAGAGCAGCGTGCCGGGGTCGACGCGCACCTCCTCCCCGGCCTCGATGAGCTCGTCGAGCTGCTCGTCGGACAGGCCGTCGAAGAGCGGGACCGCTCGCAGGTCGGTGCGTGTGACCACCGCAGCCTCCTCAGACCGTCGCGAGGTAGCGGTGCACGAAATGGACCGCCATGGCGCCTTCGCCGACCGCGGAGGCGACGCGTTTCATCGAGTCGAGCCTGACGTCGCCCGCGGCGAAGACCCCCGGCACGCTGGTCTCCAGGGCGAAGGGCGCACGTCGGAGCGGCCACTGCGGAACGCCTTGTGAGACAGACCTACCCGCGTGGACGTTGACGAGATCCGTTCCGGTGACGACGAACCCGTGGTCGTCGCGGACGACGTCGTCCCCGAGCCAGTCGGTCCGGGGCTCGGCGCCGATGAAGACGAACAGCCAGGACGCCGGGACCTCCGTGACAGCGCCGGACTGCCGGTGGCGCAGCGCCAGCCCCTCGAGGTGCCCGTCACCGGCGACGGCCGCCACCTCGCAGCCGAGCCGCACCACGATGGCGGGGTGGGCACGGATCCGGTCGACGAGGTAGGCCGACATCGACGCCTCGAGGCTCGGGCCGCGCACCACCAGCGTCACGCCGCCGGCGAAGCGGGCCAGGTTGAGCGCTGCCTGCCCGGCCGAGTTGGCGGCGCCGACGACGAACACGTCGTCACCGGCGCACTGGGACGCGTCCCGGGCGTTCGCGCCGTAGTAGACGCCGCGGCCGACGAGCGCGTCGATGCCCTCGGCGTCGAGGCGCCGGTACGACACGCCGGTGGCGAGCACGACACTGCGGGCCTCCACGTCGTCGGCGCCCTCGATCCGCACGGCCCGTACCGGTCCGCGGGCCTCGAGCGCCGTGACGTCGCGCGCGACGACGAGCTCGGCGCCGAAACGTCGGGCCTGGGCGAGGGCGCGCTGCGTCAGGTCCGCCCCGGACAGGCCGCGGGGAAAGCCGAGGTAGTTCTCGATGGCCGCGCTCTGGCCGGCCTGGCCGCCGGGTGCCGCGTGCTCGACGACGATCGTCGACAGGCCCTCCGAGGCCGCGTACACGGCAGCCGCGAGACCGGCGGGGCCGCCGCCGACGATGCACAGGTCGTAGAGGCTGCGCTCGGCGCGGGTGCGCAGCCCGAGCGCTGCCGCGAGGTCGACGATCGCCGGACTGCGCAGCGTCTCGCCGTCGGGCACGAGGACGAGCGGCAGGTCGGACGCGGCGGCCCCCGACAGCTCGAGCAGCCGCGCCCCCTCCGGGTCGCGCTCGACGTCGAACGACGTGTAGGGCACGTGGTTGTTGGCCAGGAAGCTCTTGACCTCGTGGCCGCGCTCGGACCAGCGGTGCCCCACGACCCGGACGTCGGCCGAGTGGTCCGGGTGCTCGGCGTGCCAGTCGGACAGGAGGTCGTCGAGGACCGGGTAGAGCCGTTCCTCCGGCGGGTCCCACGGCTTGAGCAGGTAGTGGTCGAGGCCGATCTCGTTGATGGCGGCGATCGCGACCTCGGTGTCGGCGTAGGCGGTGAGCAGGAGCAGCTTGGCCTCGGCGACGACCCCACGAACCTGCCCGAGCAGCTCGATGCCGGTCATGCCGGGCATCCGCTGGTCGGCGAGCACCAGCGCGAGCGGGGTGTCACGCAGGACCAGCCGCCGCGCCACCTCGAGTGCCTCCGGTCCCGAGGTGGCGCGCACGACCCGGTGCTCGCCTCCGTAGCGGGAGCGCAGGTCGCGCGCCACCGCCTCGGACACGTGCGGGTCGTCGTCGACGGTGAGGATGACCGGCCTGCCCACCACGTCAGCGTAGGAGCCGGCGGGCGACGCCGGGCCGTTCTCGCCGGATCCCGCCGGCCCGCGCTGGGAAACCGGTGGGGCTCAGGCGCTCTCGGCCTCGTCGACGTCCGAGATGTCCGACTCGCGGTCGGTCCCTTCGACGACCGCGATGAGCTCCTCGAGCTCGGTGCGCAGGAAGGGCAGGTCGTCGGGCACGTTCGTCAGGATGATGTGCCGCCGCGGGCTGTGGGCCACACAGAGCCCGACGCCGAGACGAGAACGCCCGTGTCGCTCGCGCCAGGCCCGCTCGAGGGCCGGCCCGCCGTCCCAGTCGACCGGGGCAAGGAGCCAGCCCTGCACGTCGACGATGTCGCCGTCCGGGCCGTGCCGTCGGTTCTTCGGGGGATCGAATCTCTCGACGGTGATCCGCTCGTCCATGTCTCGACGGTACTCCTCGGCCCCTGCCCGCAGGACCCTTCACCGGTGGGCGAGTCGCCATCGTCACGAGACTCGCAGCCGCCACCCAGCCGGCGTCCACGAACCACCGGCCGACGCGTCGGTCCCGGCGGGGCCGGGCGGCTGCGCGAACCCGGCGGGGTGCGAGGATGGCTCGCGTGAGCGCCGTCCCGACCCCCACCACCACGCAGGTCACGCACCTGACCCGCGTCGCCGTCACCACCGTCTGGACCGACCCGGCAAGCCCGCGCCCGGTCGACGTCCCTGCGGTCGCGGACGAGCCGGACCCGGTGGCGTGGCTCGCCGCTCTCGACGCCGCGGGCGCCGACGAGGACGGCGGCGGCCGGCTCGGGCTGCACGGACGCGTCGAGACCCAGCTGCTCGAGGGCGAGCCGGTGCAGGTCACCGGGACCGACGCCTCGGGCCGGTGGTCGCACGTCCTCGCCCCCTGGCAGCGCTCCCCCAAGGACGGACGCGGCTACCCCGGCTGGGTGCCCACCGCGCACCTGCGGGCGCTCGCAGATGACGAGGCGGCCCCGGACGGGCCCGTGGCCTCGGTCGACGCCGCGACGCTCGAGGGGCCGCACCCGGCCGTCACCCTCGCCCGACGCCACCTCGGGCTGCCCTACCTCTGGTCCGGCACGTCGCCGCTCGGTCTCGACTGCTCGGGCCTCGTCCTCGCCACGTGGCGCGAGCTGGGGGTCGTCGTCGCCCGCGACGCCTACGCCCAGGCCGAGACCGCCGAGCCGGTCCCGGTCGCGGACGTCAGTGCCGGTGACCTCTACTTCTTCGCCCGACCGGGCCGGCCGGTCCACCACGTCGGCATCGTCGTCGCCCCGGGGCGGATGGTCCACGCGTCGGAGACCGGAGGCGTCCTCGTCGAGGAGGACCTGCCGCAGGAGCGCCTCGACAGCCTCGTGGCCGCCGGGCGGCTCCCCCTCAGGTGAGCATCGACCGTCGGACCGCGCCGCTGCTCGTCCTCGGCGGCGTCGTCTCCGTCCAGTTCGGCGGGGCGCTCGCGGCCACCCTCGTGCCACGCATCGGCGCTGCCGGGTCGGTGCTGCTGCGCCTGCTGTTCGCCATGGTGGTCCTCGCCGCCGTCGCGCGGCCCTCGGCACGTGGCCGGTCCCGCGAGGACTGGCTCACCGTCGTCCTCTTCGGGGCGGCTCTCGCCGCGATGAACACAGCGTTCTACGCCTCGCTCGCGCACCTGCCGATCGGGGTCGCCGTGACGATCGAGTTCCTCGGTCCGCTGACACTGGCCGCGGTCCTGAGCCGCCGCGGGCGCGATCTCGTCGCCGTCGTCGCCGCCGGCCTCGGCGTCGTGCTCGTGTCCGGAGCGCTCGGCGCGGCCTGGGCCCGCTTCGAGCCCGTCGGCATCCTCTTCGCGGCCCTCGCCGGCGCCATGTGGGCCGCCTACATCGTGCTGAGCCAGCGGACCGGCCGCGCCTTCGCCGGGCTGGACGGCCTCGCGCTCGCGCTCGTCGTCTCCACGCTGCTCGTCGCACCGGTCGGCCTGCCCTCGGTCGCCACCTGGACCGGAGGTGACGTCGCCCTCGGCTTCGGCATCGCCGTGCTGTCCTCGGTCCTGCCGTACTCGCTCGAGCTCGTCGCCCTCCGGCACCTGGCCCAGAGCGTCTTCGGCATCCTGCTGTCACTGGAGCCGGCGGTCGCGGCGGTCGCCGGGTTCGTCGTGCTGCACCAGGTGCTCGACGCCGGGCAGCTCGCGGGGATGGCTCTCGTCGTCGGGGCGAGCGCCATGGTGCTCGGCGCGCAGGGACGCCGTGAACCGCCGGCCGAGCCCGACCCCAGCCTCGGCCCGTGACGCGGCACGGCGCACCGCAGGCTGACGCCGGCCGCTTGACCTCAGGTCGGCTCGAGGTCGTAGCGTCGGCGGGTGACCACCTCCGACGCCGTGACCGCTGACCCGCACCTGCCCGCCGACGAGCGCGGCGGTCTGCTGTCGCCGGCTCTGCGGGCCACGACGGTCGGGATGCTCGCGCTCGTGTCGCTGCACGCGTTCGAGGCGCTCGCCCTGACCACCGTCATGCCGACCATCGCCGCCGACCTCGACGGCGAGTCGCTCTACGCCATGGCGTTCACCGCGACGCTCGCCGCCGGCATCGTGAGCATCGTGTGGTCCGGCAACCTCGCCGACCGCCGCGGACCACGCCCACCGCTGCTCATCGGCCTGGTCCTCTTCGCCGCCGGCCTCGTCGGGGCCGGCCTGGCCCCGACGATGCCGGTGCTCGTCGGGGCGCGGGTGGTCCAGGGCCTCGGGGCCGGCATGACGAGCACGGCGCTCTACGTCATGGTGACCCGCGTCTACCCACGACGCCTCCACACCGCGATCCTCGCCGGGTTCTCCGCGGCCTGGGTCGTGCCCTCGATCGCCGGCCCGTTCGTCGCCGGGCTCATCGCGCAGACCGTCGGCTGGCGGTGGGTCTTCGGCCTGGCGATCGTCGTCCTCGTCGTCGCCGCGGCGCTGCTGTCCCGGATCGTCGCCGGCCTCCGGCAGGAGCCGGTGCCCGTACCGTGGCGCCGCGGAGCCATCGTGGCCTCGGTGGCGCTGGCCGTGGCCGTCCTCGTGCTCAACTCCGCCTCGGGGGCCGTCGACGTGCGCTCGGTCCTCGTCGCCGTCGTCGCGGTCGTCGTCGTCGCGGGCACCGTGCACCGGCTCATGCCGCCCGGGACCCTGCGCCTGCGTCGGGGCCTGCCGAGCGACGTCGCGCTGCGGGCTGTCGCGTTCGCGGCCTTCACCGGCGGCGAGGTGTACCTGCCGCGCCTCCTCACCGAACGCGACCACCTGTCTCCCAGCCTTGCCGGCGTCGCCCTCACCGTCACCGGTGTCACCTGGTTCGCCGGGTCGTGGGTCCAGGGGCGGTGGGCCGACCGGTATGAGATCGGACGGACCGCCCGCGTCGCGTTCGGAGCCATGGTGGTGACGCTCGGGGCGCTGGCCGTCGGGGTGGCTGCCGGCGCGCCGGCCTGGCTCCTCGTCGCCGTGTTCCCCGTGCTGGGCCTCGGCATCGGCACCCTCTACCCACGCGTCACGGCCCAGGCGCTGGCACGGGCCTCGGACGGTGAGCAGGGCTTCGTCAGCTCGGCCCTGCAGATCGGTGACTCGGCCGGTGCAGCGACGGCCATCGCCGTCTCGGCGCTCGTCTTCACGGCCGCCGGGTCGAGCCGCCCGGAGGCCTATGGCGCGCCGGCGTACGTCGCCGTCCTCGTGACGATGCTCGTCCCGGCCGCGGTCGGCTGGCTCGGCGCCCACCGCGTCCGCTGAGCGCCCGGGGCCGGACTCAGCCGGATTCGGCGGGCCCGTCGGGTGCCGGCGGGGCGGACGGAAGGTCGAAGCTGCGCCGGACGACGGCGTCCCACACCCGGTCGCCACCGAGGAGCCGCGTCGCGACGAGCGCCCTGGCGGCCGGGGTGACGAGGTACCGGCTGCGCGGGTGGTCCGCCTCGACGGCTCTCGCGACGACGCGCGCCACGGCGTCGGGGCCGACCGCGCTGCGCGACCGGTAGTTGCGCTCGGTGACCGCGTCGGACGTGGCCCGCAAGGCCGCGTACGGCCCGTCGTCACCGCCCCGCGCCAAGCCCTGGGAGGCGACGTCACCGAACTCGGTCCGCGTCAGCCCCGGCTCGACGAGGACGACGGCGACACCGAACGGAGCGACCTCGACGCGCAGCGCGTCGGTGAGGGCCTCGACCGCGTACTTCGACGCGTGGTACCAGCCACCGGTCGGGAACGTGATCCGGCCGCCCATCGACCCGATGTTGACGATGCGTCCCCGGCCGGCGGCCCGCATCGCCGGCAGCACGAGCTGGCACATCCGGCCCAGACCGAAGACGTTCGTCTCGAACTGGCGACGCACCGCCTCGAGCGGCACCTCCTCGACGGGCCCGTACTCGCCGTACCCGGCGTTGTTGACGAGGACGCCCACCGCGCCGTGCTCCCGCTCGACCACGGCCACGGCCGCGCGCATCGACGACTCGTCGGTGACGTCGAGCTCGAGCGTCCGCGCCCCCGCGGCCCTGAGGTCCTCGAGCGTCTCGGGTCGACGGGCCGACGCGTAGACGACGTGGCCGTCGGCGACGAGCCGGGCCGCCGTCGCTCGCCCGATGCCCGAGCTGCAGCCGGTGACGAGGACGGGTCCGCCGCCGGGCGTGCTGCGTGGGTCGGCCGCCCCGCGGCCGTCTCCGGTGGGGCCGGTGCTGGTCATCGCGTGCTCCTCGCTCCCGCCGCCGGGACCGGTGGCCTCCCCGCAACCTAGCGCGGGAGCGAGCGCCCGGGCGAGCCGTCAGGGGCGATGCGAGGGCGTGCCCGCCGTGCCGGTGCCCGTCGTGTCGGCGCCCGCCCCGCCGGCGGCCTCGCGCCCGGCGTCGCGGCGGGACCTGACGAGGCTGGCCACGGTCGTGACGCCGAGGATGACGACGATCGCACCCAGCGAGACCGAGATCGGGATGTCGGGGACTCCCTCGACCGGGTGCCCACCGTTGACGAACGGCAGGTTGTTCTCGTGGAGCGCGTGCATGACGAGCTTGACGCCGATGAAGCCGAGCAGGACGGCCAGTCCGATGCTGAGGTAGACGAGGCGCTTGAGCAGCCCGCCGATGAGGAAGTAGAGCTGGCGCAGGCCCATGAGGGCGAAGACGTTGGCCGTCAGGACGAGGAAGGGCTCCTTCGTCAGGCCGTAGATCGCGGGGATCGAGTCGAGCGCGAAGAGCAGGTCGGTCGTCCCGAGCGCGAGGATGACGATGAACATCGGCGTCACCAGGCGCTTGCCCTGCTCCATGACCGTGAGGCGCGTGCCGTTCCACTCGGTGGTGGCCCGGAAGCGCTTCTCGACCCACCGGAGGAACCGGTTCTCCTCGAACTCGTCGTCGTCGCTCTCGCCCTGGGTCGCGAGCTTGACGGCCGTGTACACGAGGAAGGCACCGAAGATGTAGAAGACCCAGGCGTAGGCGTTGATGACGACGGCGCCCAGGGCGATGAAGACGCCACGCAGCACGATGGCGATGACGATGCCGATCATGAGCGCCGACTGCTGCAGCTTCTGCGGCACCTTGAAGCTGGCCATGATGAGCAGGAAGACGAAGAGGTTGTCGACCGAGAGGGAGTACTCGGTCAGCCACCCGGCGTAGAACTCGCCGGCGTACTGGCCGCCCCACTGGAACCACACGTAGAGGCCGAAGAGCACCGCCGCAGAGACGTAGAAGGCGAGGTGGCGGCCCGCCTCGGCCATCGAGGGCACGTGCGGCCGTCGGGCTATGACGAAGATGTCGATCAGGAGGAACACGGCCACGAGGCCGATGGTCAGGAACCAGCCCCAAGCGGGAACGTTCATGGGCACAACCTTCCGGTCACCGAGATCAGCAACCGGAGGTCTCTCCCGCCCCGCCGCACGTGGCGACCGGACCGACGGGACCGGAAGCAGCGGTGTACCGCTTCGTGATGACGAGCCCGTCGCAGCAGGGATACTCCCCTCCGAGAACGCCTGATCCTCTCACCGCGACGCCCCACCCCCCAAATCGGCGTCCGGGCCCAGGCCACCGGAGGACGCCACGCGCACCGGTGCGTGGCCGGCCGCGCGGTTGCGGCCGCCGCCGGCCACGGTCAGGACGAGGCCGACGCGTCGGGGCGCTGGCGGCGCGGCAACCCGGCGACGACGAGCTCGTAGGAGATGTCGAGCGCCTCGAGGAGCTCGTCCTCGGCGAGGGTGCCGTCGGTGCGCAGCGTGTTCCAGCCGTGCCGACCGATGTAGGCCATGACGGAGGCGTCGGCCGGGTGCCGGTGCAGCCACTCGTCCGCCTCCTCACGGTTGCGGGCGCACTTCACGCCGATGGAGTCCGCACCGAGGAAGGCGAAGATCTTGTCACCGACCTTGGCCACGGTGTCGCCCTCCCACGGGGAGTCCTCCCAGGCCCCCGGCTTGTTGAGCGCCTCGACGCGCAGCCGCGCGGCAACCGTGCCGCCACCACTCCCGGCCACGGTGCTCACGCCGTCACCGGGTGGCCGCGCTCATCTGGCGCAGCTCCTTCTTGAGATCGCCGAGCTCGTCGCGCAGCCGCGCCGCGAGCTCGAAGTGCAGCTCGGCGGCAGCCTGGTGCATCTGCTCCGTGAGCTCCTGGATGAGGCCGGCGAGGTCGGCCGCCGCCATGTCGGCCGGGCGCCTGGCCGACCCGGCGGAGACCCCGACGTCGGCCTGGACGGCGCCACGCCCACCACCGGTCTTGCCCCGCGACTGGGAGCGGCCCGAGCCGATGAGCTCGGCCGTGTCGGCGTCCTCACGGTTGAGCAGATCCGTGATGTCGGCGATCTTCTTGCGCAGCGGCTGCGGGTCGATGCCCTTCTCGGCGTTGTAGGCCAGCTGCTTCTCGCGCCGGCGGTTGGTCTCGTCGAGCGCCTCCTGCATCGAGGGCGTGATCGAGTCGGCGTACATGTGGACCTGGCCGGAGACGTTGCGAGCCGCACGACCGATCGTCTGGATGAGCGAGCGCGCGGACCGGAGGAAGCCCTCCTTGTCGGCGTCGAGGATCGACACGAGCGACACCTCGGGCAGGTCGAGACCCTCGCGGAGCAGGTTGATGCCGACGAGGACGTCGAAGACGCCGGTGCGCAGCTCGCGCAGCAGCTCGACGCGGCGCAGGGTGTCGACCTCGCTGTGCAGGTAGCGCACCCGGATGCCCTTGTCGAGCAGGTAGTCGGTGAGGTCCTCGGCCATCTTCTTGGTCAGGGTCGTGACGAGCACGCGTTCGTTGCGCTTGGTGCGCTCCTGGATCTCGTGCATGAGGTCGTCGATCTGGCCCTTGGTCGGCTTGAGGACGACCTCGGGGTCGACGAGCCCCGTCGGGCGGATGATCTGCTCGACCGGCGGACCTGACTTGGCCAGCTCGTACTCGCCGGGCGTGGCCGACAGGTAGATCGTCTGGCCGATGCGCTCGAGGAACTCCTCCCACTTGAGCGGGCGGTTGTCCATGGCGCTCGGCAGCCGGAAGCCGTGGTCGACGAGCATCCGCTTGCGCGACATGTCGCCCTCGTACATGGCACCGATCTGCGGGACGGTCTGGTGCGACTCGTCGATGACGAGGAGGAAGTCCTCCGGGAAGTAGTCGAGGAGGCAGTTCGGGGCCGAGCCCGGGCCCCGGCCGTCGATGTGGCGGCTGTAGTTCTCGATGCCGGAGCAGAACCCGACCTGCCGCATCATCTCGACGTCGTAGGTGGTGCGCATCCGCAACCGCTGGGCCTCGAGCAGCTTGCCCTGCTTCTCGAAACGGGCCAGCTGGTCCTCGAGCTCGAGCTCGATGCCGCGGATGGCGCGGTCCATCCGCTCCGGCCCGGCGACGTAGTGCGAGGCCGGGAAGACGTACATCTCCTGCTCCTCGTTGACGACCTCACCGGTCACCGGGTGCAGGGTGTAGATCCGTTCGACCTCGTCGCCGAAGAACTCGATGCGGATCGCGAGCTCCTCGTAGACCGGGATGATCTCGACCGTGTCGCCCCGGACGCGGAAGGTTCCGCGGGTGAAGGCGAGGTCGTTGCGCGTGTACTGCATCTCGACGAACCGCCGCAGCAGCTGGTCGCGCTCGATCTCCATGCCGACGCGCAGCCGGGCCATGCGGTCCACGTACTCCTGCGGCGTGCCGAGGCCGTAGATGCAGGACACCGACGCGACGACGATGACGTCGCGGCGGGTGAGCAGCGAGTTGGTGGCCGAGTGACGCAGCCGCTCGACCTCGTCGTTGACCGAGGAGTCCTTCTCGATGTACGTGTCCGTCTGCGGGATGTACGCCTCGGGCTGGTAGTAGTCGTAGTAGCTGACGAAGTACTCGACGGCGTTGTTCGGCAGCAGCTCGCGGAACTCGTTGGCCAGCTGCGCGGCGAGGGTCTTGTTCGGCGCCATGACGAGGGTCGGGCGCTGGACCTGCTCGATGAGCCAGGCCGTCGTCGCCGACTTGCCGGTGCCGGTGGCACCGAGCAGCACGACGTCCTGCTCCCCCGCCCTGACGCGTCGGGACAGCTCGGCGATGGCCGCCGGCTGGTCACCGCTCGGCCGGTACTCGGAGATGACCTCGAACGGGGCCACCGTGCGCTGGAGGTCGGTCGTCGGACGCATGGCTCAACCGTACGTCCGGGGACCGACAGCGCCCACACCCCGGGCCGCCGCGACGTCCACGCGGTCACGGCACACGGTTGGTCCACTCCGGCGTCGCGAACTTCTCGTCGACGAGCCGCTGCGCCTCGGCGAGCTCGGCCTGGGTGTAGTCCGAGGCCGTCGTGCGGTACCGGCGCGAGAACGACGCCGCGAAGGCGTCGAGGATCGCCGCGCGCGACAGCCCGGTCTGGCGGCGCATGGGGTCGACGCGCTTGTCGGCCGAGCGGTGGCCCTTGTCGCTCATCTTCTCGCGACCGATGCGCAGCACCTCCAGCATCTTGGCCGCGTCGATGTCGTAGGACATCGTCACGTGGTGCAGGACCGCCCCGTTGGCGAACCGCTTCTGGGCGGCCCCGCCGATCTTGCCGGCCTCGCTGGCGATGTCGTTGAGCGGCACGAAGTGGGCCTTGACCCCGACCTCCTCGAGGGCACCGATGACCCACTCGTCGAGGAAGGAGTAGGACCGCTCGAAGCTGAGCCCCTCGACGAGCGAGCTCGGCACGACGAGCGAGTACGTGATGCAGTTGCCCGGCTCCATGAACATCGCGCCGCCGCCGGAGACCCGCCGCACGACGTCGATGCCGTGCCGGGCGGCACCCTCGGGGTCGACCTCGTTGCGGACCGACTGGAACGAGCCGATGACGACGAGCGGGCTGTCCCAGTCCCAGAACCGCAGCGTCGGCGGGCGCTCGCCGCTCGCGACCTCGTGGGCGATGACCTCGTCGAGCGCGACGTGCAGGGCCGGGTGCAGCACCCGCGGCGGGATGACGTCGAAGACGTGGTCGTCCCACCCGGTGGCCTTGCCGAGGGCCCGGCGCACGGCGATGCCGATGGCCTCGGGCGTGAACCCGACGAGCGCCACGGACCCGTCGAGGGCCGCCGTCACGGCCGAGGCCAGCCGCTCGACGCCGGCGTCGACCGGAAGCCCGGTCAGGGCCGCGTTGATGTCGCCCAGCGCCTCGTCGGGTTCGAGGAAGAAGTCGCCGGAGACGCTGACCGAGGCGAGCCGGCCGCCCGCCTCCTCGACGTCGACCGCGACGAGCTTGCCACCGGGGACCTTGTACTCACCACGCATGCCGTGGACAACACGGACACCCCGCCGTGTATGCCGCAGGGCGCCTCCGCCCACCCGAGCCCCTGTCTCTTATACACATCTCCGAGCCCACGAGACGGAGCTACATCTGGGGGGGGGTGTTTTGGTTGGGAGGGGGGGGGGGGGGGGGGGGGGGGGGGGGGGGGGGGGGG
>NZ_JBPGXG010000120.1:0-14536 GCF_056755255.1 Monashia sp. HAY1-5C
GAAGGAGATGACCGGCACTCGAGGGTGGGCCACCACGGCCTGGCCGACGTCTGCACCACCGGGGAGTACGTGCAGCAGACCCGCGGGCAGCCCGGCCTCCTCGAACACCCGGGCGATGAGCACGCCACCGCTGACCGCGGTCCGCGGATCGGGCTTCACCACGACGGCGTTGCCCACGGCGAGCGCCGGAGCGACCGCCCGGATCGCGAGCAGCAGCGGCGCGTTGAAGGGTGCGATGACGCCCACGACGCCCACCGGCCTCCGGCGCGCCAACGAGAGGCGGGGAGCGGTCGAGCGCAGGAGCTCGCCGTACGGTGCACTCGCCAGTCCGGCCGCCTCGAAGCACTCCTGCGCCGCGACGGCCTGAGCACGGTGGGCCATGGCCAGTGGCGCCCCCGACTCCCGCGCCGTCCACTCAGCCGCCTCGTCCGCATGCTGCTCGAAGAGCAGTCCGGCACGGCGCAGCACCGCGGCGCGTGTGTCGTAGCCGCCCGCCGCCCATCCCGGCTGCGCGGCCGCCGCCACGTCGACGGCGCGCTCCACGGCGGACGCGTCCGCGAGCCCGACCGTCTCCAGCTGGTTCCCGGTCGCCTTCTCGATGACGGGCCCCTGGGACACGCCGGGCTGCCAGCCGTCGCTGAAGTAGCGCCCCGACCAGTGGCTCTCGCACAGCAGCGGCGAGCTCATGCGGGCGACCCCACGGCTGCCTCCGCACACCCGACCACGCCGTCAGCCAGCATCCCGTCGATCTCGACGTCGTTGAAGCCGAGGTCCCGGAGCACCTCGGCGCTGTGCTGCCCGAGCTCCGGCGGAGGGCACTGGTGCGGCAGGTACGCCCCGTCGAAGGTCACCGGCAGGTGCACGACCTCGAGCTCGGGCACGTTGGGGTGCGGCAACGGCGTCACGAGACCCACGGCACGCACCTGCGGGTCGTCGGCCACCTCGTGCACCGGCCGCACGGGGGCGCTCGGGACGCCCGCCGCCGCAAGGCGTTCCAGCAGATCCTCGGCCGTGAAGGCACGCGTCGCTGCGGAGACTGCCTCGTTGACCTCGGCGCGGTGTTCCGCGCGCTCCGGGTTGGACCCGAAGCCCGGTCGCTCCAGCAGCTCCGGCGCCCCGAGGGCCCCGACGAGGCGCGTCCACAGGGTCTGGTTGCCCGCCGAGATGAAGACGTGACCGTCCGCGACGGGGAACGCGCCGTAGGGGACGACACCTGCGTGGCCCGACCCGAGGTTGCGCGGTGCCGGGTTGCCGGCCCTGGAACCCATGACCTTCTGGTCGACCCAGGAAACCGCCGTCTGCAGCAGCGACACCTGCACGTGGCTGCCCTCCCCCGACTGGTCCCGACGGCGCAGGGCGTCGAGGATGCCGATGACGGCCCACATGCCCGTGCCCTTGTCGAGGATCGACAGCGGCACCCGCATGGGCGGCCCATCGCCCGTGTCCAGCATGCTGACGATGCCTGAATACGCCTGCAGCAGAGGGTCGTACGCCGGCTCGCTGGCTCTCGGGCCAACAGAGCCGAAGCCACTCATCTCGCAGTAGACCAGACGGGGGTTGAGCTCGCGCAGACGCTCGGCGTCGAAGCCGGCCTTGGCGAGCGCGCCGGGCCGCAGGTTCTGGACCAGGACGTCGGCGTCGGCGAGAAGCCGTTCGAGCACCTGCGAGCCGCGGCCGTCCTTGAAGTCCAGTGCCAGGCTCTTCTTGTTGCGGTTCAGGCCGAGGAACGCCATCGGCTCGCTCCCCCAGTACGGGGGCGCCCAGCCACGCGTGTCGTCACCGGCACCCACCCGCTCGACCTTGATGACCTGGGCGCCGAGGTCACCGAGGATCTGGCCGGTCGTGGGCCCGGCAACGCTCGTTCCGAGCTCGACCACGCGCAGGCCGACCAGCGACCCCGGTGCGGTCCCGGTGGGGATCTGGCTCTGCATCGTCGACTCCGTCGTTGTCATGGCACGTCCTCCCGTGCGCCTCCCTCGGGACGGCCGGCGCGGCGGATCCCGTCGATCTCGTCCCGCGCGGGCGAGGTGATCGGCTGCCTCCACGGACTGGGGCACCCGGCATACGTCGAAGGCCCCAGACGGAAGTGCTGCGCCTGTTCCTCGGTCTCGACGAGCGGCATGTCCATCGGGTAGAGCGCCTCGAGGCTCGGACGCGGTCCGGCCTTGCTGACCTTGCCGTGAAGCGGGTGGCCGACGACCTCCTCGGCCAGGTGCGCCGCCTCGACGAGCTTCGCGACGTCGATGCCGGTGTCGATGCCCTCGGTCTCGAGCAGGTCCACCAGGTCCTCGGTGGGGATCATCTTGGTGGCGCGCCCGTTGCCGCAGTAGGGGCACCCGCCCATCCCACCGATCGAGGTGTCCAGCACCAGCGTGTGCTCCGACGAGAGCGTCCTCAGCGCGACGTAGGCCGACGTCAGGGCACTGCCCCGGCCGTCGTGCAGGTGCAGGTGGAAGGTGTGCACCTGCGGCCATTCCCCGCGGATGACCTGGAGCTGCTCCTCCACGGCCCGAGGGGAGTTCCAGCTCATCGGGTCGCCGATCCAGACTGCGTGCGGGGTGATCCCGGCCGCCTCCCAGGCCTGCATCTGCAGCCGGATGAGCTCCGTGCGCCGCTCCTGCGGGAAGGCTCCGAGCCAGTTCGAGCCCCAGGCCGCGTTGATGGCCACGACGGCCTCGGTCACGCCCCGCTCGACGGCGGAGGCGACGGTGGCAGGCACGGCGGCGATCTCCTGCGCCTGGGTGCGCGCCGCGTTGCGCTGGACGAAGACGTCGCAGAGGTGGATCGTCGTGCGGGCGGCCGCCTCCTGCGGAGCCAGCGGCGGCACGTGCCGGGCGCGACGCTCGGCGCCCTTCTGGTTCAGGGCCAGAGCGGTGTACCGGACGCCCGGGACGGGCGTGAAGCCCGCGATCACCTGCTCGATGTGCTCCATCTGCGGCACCCACTTGGGGCTCACGAACGAGCCGACCTGGATGGTGCGAAGCCCGGTCCGGGAGAGGGCGTCGAGCAGTCGGATCTTGGCCTCGACCGGGATCTCGGAGCTCTCGATCTGCATGCCCTCGCGCATGCCTTCCTCGATGATCTCGACACGGGGGAGACCGCTCATGCCTCCGCCCTCCCGACGAGGACCGGCGCGCCCACGGGCGGACCGGCGAGCACGTCCTGGAAGCCGGCCAGGTCGCCTCCTCGCCACTGCGCGGTCAGGTCGGACAGGAGCGCACGCGTCCGATCGGACGCCCAGCCGACGGAGGCGAAGGCGTCGATCGCCTTGTCCTCCAGCTCTTCCGGGGTCAGCGGGTTGCGTGAGTCTCCCCGGCTGACGTCGACGCGTCGCGTGCGCGTCGCACCGTCGGCGGTCCGCACCGTGAGCACCGTGAACGGCTCGGTCGATGCAGGGTCGTCCGGGTCCGCGCCCTCGCGCACCACGACCGCGTCCATCAGCGAGCGCACCCCGGCGTCGCGGACGGCCTCGTCGGTGAAGTCGGCAAGTCGGACGAGCCCCGTCCGCAGAGCACGCGCCACGGTGTACAGCAGGCTGAACTTGCCCTCCAGCCCACTGCTGGGCAGGTGCGGCAGGAGTGGCTTCAGCCCGCCGCGATGCACCGTGACCTCCACCGACGAGATCGCCGCGAGGTCGAGCCCGGGGCGCAGGTCGAGCACGGCGTCGATGGCCCGGTGCGTCGCGTAGCAGGACGGGTAGCGCTTGATCGCCCAGTCGTCGCTCCAGCCGTCCTCCCAGCGGCGGAGCCGCTCGGGAAGCTCGGCGAGCATCGCCGCGTCGGTCTCGCCGAAGAGCGCGAAGAAGCCTCCAGGCGCCTCGAGCTGGGTGACCCGGGACGTGAACCCGCGAGAGGCCAGAGCGATGGCGGTGACCGCGTCGCGCGCGGCCAGCCCGGCGTGGAGTGGCTTGGTCATGGTGCCGAAGTTGGCCCGACTCCCCGACGCCGTCGAGGCAGCCAGTCCGAGGGCATGACGCGTCGTCTCCACGTCGAGCCCGGCCAGGCTGGCCACCGCGGCCGTGGCCGCGAGGCGGCCGGTCGTCGAGGTGTTGTGCCATCCGCGGCCGTAGTGCACCTCGAGGGGCAGCACCTCGGAGACGGCACGGAACACCGCCGAGCCGACCGCGTACGCCGAGACGAACCGGTCGGTGGTCACCGGCGTCACCCCGGCCCGTGCGAGCAGCGCGGGGAAGAGCACCGCCCCCGGGTGCATTGGCATGGTGGGCGAGGCGTCGTCCCAGTCCAGCGCGTGGGCGGCGGTGCCGTTGACCAGTGCCGCGGCCGACGGACCGACGCGCAGGTCCGAGCCCCAGATGCTGCAGCCACCGGGCGCCGGCTCCTCCTCGAGCAGGCTGAGGAGAGCCTCGACGGCAGCGGTGCGGCCACCCGCGACGCCCACGGCCAACGTGTCGACGAGCGAGGAGAGCACGGCGTCGGACCGCGCGCTGCCCGCACGCCGAGCGGCCGCCTGGACGGCGAAGGAGGCGACGGCGTACGTGGCCCCGTCGTCGGCGTCACGCGGCGCGTCGGAGCGGTCCTGCGGGTGGGGCGGCGCGGGAGGTGCTGAGCCGGGAATGGTCATGGCTCAGAAGCTCTTCGGCATGCCCAGGTCCCGGTGGGCGATGCCCGCGAGGACCAGGTTGGTGGAGATCGGAGCGATCAGTGGCCCGCGAGCCGCGCGGAACTTCTGCTCGATCCCGTACTCCGAGGCCAGTCCCGCTCCACCGAACGTGTCCATCGCCGCGTTCGCGGCGTTCCACAACGCCTTGGACGAGAGCAGCTTGGCGGTGTTGGCGTAGAAGCCGTCCCGGCTCCCCTCCTGGAAGACCTTGGCCGCGTGCCAGCGCATGAGGCTCGCGGCCCGCAGCTCGGTGAAGGCGGTGGCCAGCGGGAACTGGATCCCCTGGTTCATCCCGATCGGGCGGCCGAAGACCTCGCGCTCCTTGGAGTACTGCACGGCACGGTCGATGAAGTAGAGCCCGGAGCCGATGTACTCGCTGGAGACCAGGAGACGCTCGGAGTTCATCCCGGACAGGATGACGCGGAACCCCTTGCCCTCCTCGCCGATCCGGTTCTCCACGGGAACCCGCAGGTTGGTGATGGTCAGCTGGTTCGTGTGGTGGCCGGACATGACCTTGATCGGCCGGTACTCGATCTGGCCGTTCTCCTTGGCCTCGCGCACGTCGACGAGCAGGACGGTGATGCCGTCGGTCTTCTTCTCCACGTCCTCGTACTTCTCGGTGCGCACGAGCAGGAGCATGAGGTCGGTCTGGTGGAAGCGAGACGTGAAGATCTTGCCCCCGTTGACGACGTACTCGTCCCCCTCCCGCCGCGCGAAGGTGCGGATGCGGGTGGTGTCCGTGCCGGCGTCCGGCTCGGTGATCCCGAAGGACTGCAGGCGCAGTCCGTCGTTGGCGATCTGCGGCAGCCACTGCTTCTTCTGCTCGTCGGTGCCGTGCCGCAGGATGGCACCCATCTGGTACATCTGCGCGTGGATGGCCCCGGCGTTGCCGCCCCACCGGTTCAGCGTCTCGAGGAACAGGGCGGCGTCGGGGATGGTGCCACCGCCACCGCCGTACTCCTCGGGGATGAGCAGGGAGAGCCACCCGCCGTCGCTCAGGTCCTTGACCCATTCGGCGGGGTAGCGACCCGACTCCTCCACCTCGATCCAGTACTGCATGTCGTACGCGCGGGCGATGTCCGACACTGTGTCGCGCAACGCTTCCTGGTCCTCGGTGAGGATGTCCTCGGCGAGCCAGTCCTGGGCCATGGCGGCCTCCTTCTCGTTCTGGGAGTGCGCGGGTCGCTCCGCCCGCGCGGGTGGTCAGGCAGTCGCCTCCACGGCGACCTCGAGCAGGAGGGGTTCGGCCCTCTCCCGCAAGGTGGGGACGATGCGGTCCAGCTCTTCGACCAGCTCTTGATGCGTCGTGACCCGCTTTGTTGCGCAACCGAATCCGCTCGCGATGGTGGACACGCTCACGTCGTCGAAGTGCGGCCACGGTGGCTTGCCGCCGTGGGCTGCGGCCAGCCGGTCCATCACGGCGTACCCGCCGTTGGACAGGACGACGAAGAGGGCGCCGACCCGGTAGTGCTGCGCGCTCCAGAGTCCCTGCACGTTGTAGAGCGACGCGCCGTCGCCGAGCAGGGCCACCACGGGCCGGTCGGGCCGCGCCATTCGCACGCCGATGCTCGCCGGAAGGGCGAAGCCCAGGCCGCCCTGCGCCACGGTGACGAAGCCGAACGGGCGGCGGGTCGGGATGAGGTCGAGCAGGAGGCGCCGGGTCGAGGGGCTCTCCTCGAAGACCGTCGCGTCCTCCGGAAGGCGCTCGGCGAGCGCGGCATACACGTGCTCGGCCCGAAGGGTGCCACCCTCCGGGACGGGTACCGGTCGGCGGGCTGGGCATGGCGCGGCCTCCGCTCGCGGGGCGACACGGCCCGCCAGCTCTGTGACGATGCCGGCCACGTCGCCGACCACGGCCAGGTCTGCTGCGCTGTACGCCGCCTCCTCCGGGTCCGACGTGACGACGACGACGGTCGTGCCGGGGTTGACGAACGGTCCGGGCTCCCAAGTGCCCTGGCGGAAGGCCGGGCCGCCGACGACGAGCACGAGGTCGTGGCCCGCCAGGGTCTCGCGCAGGGCCCTGCGTGTCGGGGGCAGGTGGCCGCGGAATCGCGGCGAGTCCTGCGGGAAGCCGGACTGCGAGCCGTGCGCCTCCTGCCAGACCGGGCAGGCCAGGCGCTCGGCGAGCGCCGTGAGGCCGCTCCACGCGTCGGTCGAGTCGGCGCCGGGACCCACCACGACAGCAGGCGTGCCGGACGCGTCGACGAGCGCGGTCAGCTCGGCGGCCAGCTCCTCGCCCACGCCGCTGGCGACGCGCAGGCGAGCCGGCGCGGGCAGGTCGATCGTCTCGTCGGCCGGTTCGGACCAGTCACTCATCGGCACGACGACGACGGCTGGGCCCCGCTGCAGGGTCGCCTCGTGGACGGCCCTGGCGATGACAGCGGGCACGTCGGCCGGGCGGGCGGGCTGACGGAGGGAGACCGGGTAGCGGCCGGCCAGTCCCTCGAGGTGCCCGGCCAGGAAGGGGTCCGACGCCAGATGGCGGCGATCCTGCTGGCCGACGAGGATGACGAGCGGAGCCTTGTTGGTGCGCGCGGTCGCGATGGCCCCGACCGCGTTGCCGAAGCCGGCGGTGGTGTGCAGCAGGACGAGGGCGGGTGTCCCCGTGGCCAGGGCATGACCCGAGGCCATCCCGACGACCGACCCCTCGTGCAGCCCGAGCACGAACTCGAAGTCGTCGGGCAGGTCGGTGAGCAGGGCCACCTCGGTGGAGCCGGGGTTGGCGAACAGCCGGGTCATGCCGAACTGGCGCAGCACCTCGAACGCTGCATCGCGCACCGTCGTCACGGCCTGCTCCTCTCTGCTGGGAACCGGGGCAGGAGGTGCCCCGGACACCGCCATCGTCAAGGGGCTCCGACGCCGGTGGCAGGCGTTGTCGCACCCAGCGGAAGAGCCTCCCGGCGGCGCGTCCTTCCTCTCACTGGGTGAGGCGTCGCCTGACCGTCCGTGGTTGCGGCCCCTAACGTCGCCGGTGTCCCGCTCGAGCAGGAGGAACCATGTCAACGACCACGGGTACGCCGGCACCGGCGTCAGCAGACGCCGAGCGGACCGCCGCACCGGATCCGTCTCCCAGGGGCGCCGCCCTCGACGACATCCGGGTCCTCGACATCGCGACGCTCTTCGCAGGGCCGTCGGCGGCCACCGTCCTGGCCGACTTCGGCGCCGACGTCATCAAGGTCGAGCACCCCCGAAAGCCGGACCCGGCGCGCACGCACGGCCAGAGCAAGAACGGGATCGGCCTGTGGTGGAAGATCCTCGGGCGCAACAAGCGCGCCGTGACCCTCGACCTCTCGCATCCCGAGGGGCAGGAGGTCTTCCTCGAGCTGGTCCGCACGGCGGACGTCGTCATCGAGAACTTCA
This sequence comes from Monashia sp. HAY1-5C, assembly GCF_056755255.1. NCBI lineage: Bacteria > Bacillati > Actinomycetota > Actinomycetes > Micrococcales > Intrasporangiaceae > Intrasporangium > Monashia sp. HAY1-5C. The sequence goes on from NZ_JBPGXG010000120.1 coordinate 7,981, forward strand.
GGCCCGGGACGCTCGAGCGGTGGGGCCTGGGCTACGACCGGCTCCGCGCGGTGAACCCGCGCATCATCCTGACCCGGGTGACCGGGTTCGGGCAGACCGGGCCTCGCGCCACCGAGCCCGCGTTCGGCACCATCGCGGAGGCGATGAGCGGCTTCGCCCACTCCACCGGCCAGCCGGACGGCCCGCCCACCCTGCCGCCGCTGGCCCTCGCGGACAACATCAGCGGCCTCGCGGCCGCGGTGGCCACCCTGACGGCCCTCCACCGTCGCGAGCGAACGGGCGAGGGTCAGGTCATCGACTTGGCCATCATCGAGCCGATCCTCGCGATGCTCGGTGCGCAGGTGACCGTGTACGACCAGCTCGGCATCGTCACGCACCGGCGTGGCAACCGGTCCGAGAACAACGCGCCGCGCAACACCTACCGCACCGCGGACGGCGACTGGGTCGCGATCTCGACGAGCGCCCACTCGATCGCCGAACGGGTGATGACGCTCGTCGGACGGCCCGACCTGGTGCGCGAGCCCTGGTTCCACGACGGCTTCCAACGCGCCCAGCACGCCGACGTGCTCGACGAGGCCGTCGGCACGTGGATCGCACAGCGACCCACGTGCGAGGTCGTCGCGGAGTTCGCACGCGCACAGGCCGCGCTCGCCGTGGTCAACGACGTGTCCAAGGTGGTCACCGACGAGCAGTACGCGGCGATCGGCGCCATCGCCACCGTGCAGGACCAGGACCTCGGACCGGTGCGGATGCCCAACGTGCTCTTCCGCATGTCGGAGTCGCCCGGCACGATCCGACACACCGGGCGGGAGCACGGCGCCGACACCGAGCGTGTGCTCGCAGAGATCGGTGTCGACGACGAGCGCCTCGCTCGGCTGCGCCGCACGGGTGTGATCTGAGTGCTGGCCGACATCGCCACCTGGCTGTACGTGCCCGGTGGCCGGCTGCCCGAGCTGCTGGCCAAGGCCGCACGCACGGCCGACGGCATCGTCATCGACCTCGAGGACGCCGTACACCCGTCGGCCCGTCCGGGCGTGAGGGCCCTGCTGCCCTCCGCTCTGGCCGCCGCGGCCGGCGCCAGCACGGGGTTCCCAGGGGACGGTCACGTCCCGGTCGTCGTGCGGGTCAACCCGGTGGACTCGGCCGACTTCGCGGCGGACCTCGCGGCCGTCGGCCCCCTTCTCGCCGAGGGAAGGGTGCACGGCATCCGGCTGCCCAAGGTGGAGTCAGCGACGGACGTGAGGAAGGCGTACGCCGCCTCGAGCCGGTTCCTGGACCGGCCGCACCTCGTCCCCCTCATCGAGTCGGCCCTGGGCCTGCTCCACGCTGCCGAGATCGCCGCCGAGACCGGGGTGCACTCTCTCACCCTCGGCGAGAGCGACCTGCGCGCCGACCTCGGGCTGCCGCGGGACGGCAGCGAGGACGGCCTGCTCCTCGCGCGTCTGACCGTCGTGCAGGCCGCACGAGCGGCCGGCCTCCCCTCCCCCGTCGCGAGCGTCCACCCCCACGTGACCGACCTCGACGGACTGCGCCGGTCGTGCGAGGCGCTGCGCCGGCTCGGGTTCTACGGTCGCTCGGTCATCCACCCCCGACAGGTTCCCGTGGTGCGCGGCGCCTTCGCGCCCCGCGCCGACGAGCTCCATTGGGCAAACGAGGTGCTCGAGACGGTTGCAGCGATGGATCGCTCGCGCTCGGCCGCCGCCACCCTGGACGACGGGAGCTTCGTCGACCCGGCGATCCTTCGCCAGGCGCGGCTGATCCACGAGCGGGCAAACGCGTGAGCACCGGGCGTACCGCGGACGGGGCGACGGTCCGCGTCGTCGACCTCGCCCAGCCGCTGCATCCCGGCATCCCCACCTCACCCAACCACCCCGGCTTCCGACACGCCCTGCTACGCCGGCACGGCGACGCGGTCAGGGCCGACGGCACGTCGGGAGCCAACGACCTGCTGGTCATGGGCACCCACACCGGCACGCACCTCGACGCGCTCGCCCACATCAGCCACGACGGCCTGCTGCACGGAGGGGTCTCCGCCCTCGAGGCACAGGTGGGCGGTCGGTACCTCGAGCACGGGGTCCACGCTGTCGCGCCCATCGTGTGCGTCGGGCACCTGCTCGACGTGCCAGCGGCACTCGGCGTCCGACGGCTGGACCCCGGCCACCCCGTCACGGCCGAGGAGCTGGCCCTTGCCCTCGGCGACCGTCGGCCCGCGCCCGGCTCGGCGCTGCTCGTGCGGACCGGCTGGGCGCAGCTGTGGGACGACCCCACTGCCTTCCTCGACCACGAGGGCGGGGTGCCCGGACCCGATGAGGACGCCGTCGCCTGGCTGGCCACACACCGGCCACGGGTCGTCGGATCCGACACCACCGCCTTCGAACACATTCCCGCGGGACGTGGCCACGCGCGCCTGCCCGGCCACCGGATCCTGTTGGTGGAGAAGGGGATCCCCATCATCGAGATGTTGAACCTCGAGGAGCTGGCCGCGCTGTCTCCCGAAGCCTTCACCGTCGTGGCAGCGCCCCTGCGGCTCCTGGGTGCCACCGGCTCGCCGCTGCGCCCGCTGGCGCTCGTGCACTGAACCATCCGCACCGTCCCGGAGCGCCGCCCACAGGGCCGAGCACTCCACCGTCCATCGCCCGGAGGAAGACATGGCCGCCGCTGCCACCACACCCATGGAGGGCACCGCAGTTGCCCGGCTCGCACAGTTCGCCGCTGCCGTGGCGGCTGCACCGCCCGAGGAGGCGCTCGAGGATGCCCGCCAGCGCCTGCTCGACGTGGTGGGCATCTCGGTCGCGGCCCTGGACACCGCGCCGGCGAACGTGGTCCGGACCCTCGCCCGCCGCTGGGGCGGACAGCCGGCGGCGGGTGCGATCGGTCTCGACGGCCCCGTCCCTGCCCCGTCGGCTGCCTTGGTCAACGGGACCCTCGCTCACGCCCTGGACTTCGACGACACGCACGTGCCCTCGATCCTTCACCCGAGCGCCTCGGTCGTGCCGGCCGCCCTGGCTGCGGCCGAGGACGCCGGAGCCTCCGGCCGGGCGCTGCTGGCCGCCATCGCGGTGGGCAACGAGATCACGATCCGCCTCGGCAACGCCGGCTACGACCCGGCGATCAACAACTCCGTCTTCTTCGACCGGGGACTGCACGCCACCTCGATCTGCGGCACGGTGGGCGCCGCGGCTGCTGCCGGCGTCGCGATGGGTCTGGACACGGAGCGCCTCGCCCACGCGATGGCGATCGCGTGCAGCATGGGCGCCGGGCTGCTCGAGGCCAACCGGGCCGGCGGATCGGTCAAGCGGATGCACTGCGGCTGGGCTGCACACGGCGGCGTGGCCGCCGCCCAGGCGGCACAGGCCGGGCTGACCGGTCCCCCGACGGTCCTCGAGGGGCGGTTCGGCTTCTTCCGTGCCTACTGTGGCGACATCTACGACGAGGGCGCCCTGCTCGGGGGACTCGGCACCGAGTGGGAGACGGCCTCGTGCTTCGTCAAGCCGTATCCGACGAACGTCTTCACCCACACCGGCATCGATGCCGCTGTCGCGCTCCGGGAGCGGGGGCTGCGCCCAGAGGAGGTCGAGTCGGTCCGCATCGGCGTGGCGGCGGCGACACTGCGCACGATCGCCGAGCCGCGGGACGCCAAGATCCGGCCGGAGTCGGGCTACCACGCCCAGTTCAGCGGGCCGTTCACCTTCGCGCTCGCGCTGCGCGGTGGTGGTGGGCTCGGGGTCTACCTCGACGACTTCACCGACGCCGCCGTGCGCGATCCGCTCAACCTCCGCGTGGCCGCCACGGTGGAGCACGCGTCGGACCCGCGCTGTGAGCAGATCTTCCCGCGGCACTTCCCGTCGGTCGTCGAGGTCCGCACCGTCGACGGACGCGTCCTGCGCGAGGAGGTGCTTTCCAACCGTGGCACGGCGCAGCGTCCCCTCAGCGACGCCGAGGTCCAGGTGAAGTACGAGCTCAACGCCCGTCGGCTCGGGGCCGGGGCCGACGTCCTGGCGGAGCGCATCGCGCGGGTCCTCGACCGCCCCACCGTGGCCGGCCTGCTCACGCACTGACGGGACATGGGGCCTCTCATCCCGTGACAGGCCTGTGGCCCCTCGCACTGCGAGAGGCCACAGGCCGACGCACGCCGCGCGCGGTCGTCAGACGGGGGCCGTCACCGCGTCGTAGGAGTAGAGCCAGTCGTACCGGTCGGCGATCGGCTCGTCGCTCCACTCGCGCTCGAGGTAGGCCTGCGCGGTCTCCTCGGTCGCGAGCTCGCGGCTGTGGAACCGGTCCGTGTTGGCCGTCGCTCCGCGGACCATCCGGCTCGTGCGGTCGATCCGTGCCTCCTCGTAGCGCTTGAGGGCGACAGCCGGGTCGTCCCCGAAGGCGTCGAGCGCGCGGGCCAGCACGACCCCGTCCTCGATGGAGTGGACGGCCCCCTGCGCGAGGAACGGCAAGGTCGCGTGCGCGGCGTCGCCGAGAAGGCTGATCCGTCCCGAGGTCCAGGAGGGGATCGGTTCGCGGCTGACGAGGGCCCACTTGAGCAGTCGGGGCGAGGCCTTGATGAGGGTCAGGATGTCCTCGTGCCAACCGTCGAAGTCGGCGAGGCACTCCTCGACGGTGCCCGGCTCGTTGCCGCCGGCCGCGGTCCAGGTCTTGCCCTCGATCGTGGCGACGAAGTTCATCAGCGAACCGCCGTGCAACGCATACGTGACGGCGTGGCCGCCCGGCCCGATCCACGTCGATCCGACGGGTGCCTGCAGGTGCCTCGGGAGGTCGCCCATGGGGATGAGCCCGCGCCAGGCCACCATGCCCGAGAACTGTGGGTCGCTCGGCCCCCACACGGTGTTGCGCACCACTGAGCGCACCCCGTCGGCCCCGATGACGACGTCACCGGTCACCCGGCTCCCCTCTGCCAGAAGGACGCTCGCCGACGACTCGTCCTGCTCGACGCCGACGACCCGGGAGCCGAGGCGGATGACGTCGTCCCCGGCGGCTCGCACGCCGTCCTCGAGCGCCTTGAGCAGGTCGGGGCGGTACACCGTGAGGTAGGGGTAGCCGTACCTCTCCACGGCCATCGGGCCGAGGTCGAACATCGGCCAGGGGCGTCCGGTGTTCCAGAGCCGGAACTCCTTGCGCACCGGATCGCACGACTGCCTCCGCAGCTCCTCGAAGACGCCGAGGTGGTCGAGCGCCCGGTTTCCGTTGGGACTGATCTGGATTCCCGCTCCGACCTCGGTGAGCTCCCGTGCCTGCTCCAGGACCGTGACCTGCACCCCGCGCTGCAAGAGCGCCAAGGCCGCTGTCATTCCGCCGACTCCTCCGCCGGCCAGGACCACGTGCATCAGCTTCTCCTTCAGAGCGTCTCGGTGCGCAGCAGGCCGAGGGCGGCCACAACCGGCTCGTCGCTCGACCGCACGAGCCGGGCGGACTCGGACACCACGTGCTGGTAGGGCCGCCACGCGGGGACGGCCACGATGTCGCCGCGCTCCCACGTCAGCGTCTCGCCGTCGACGACGGTCTGACCTGCACCCTCGACGACGGTGAAGATCGAGTTCGCCGTCGTCCGCTGCCGGGCGGACGTGAAGCCGGCCGGCAGCTCCTGTACGTGCAGTGCGATGGTCGGCATCGCCGGCCCTCCCAGCTCGATCTCGCGCTCGGCCATGCCGTGCGCGGGCGCCGTCGTCTGTTCTGCGAGGCGTGCGAGGGAGTCCTCCCACCGGAAGGCGATGGGCGAGGTCTCGACCTCACGGGGCTGGGCCTGGACGCCGTCGGGGTGCTTCTCGAAGAACATCGGCTCGAGGAGGTGGACGAGCGGCACGTCGAGGATGTCGACCCAGTAGCAGTCGTCGGGACCCGACGCGGAGTGCTCGTGCCAGGCCCAGCTGGGCGTGAGCAGCACGTCGCCCGGACGCATCTCGACGCGGTCACCGTCGACGACGGTGTGGGTGCCGCGTCCGTCGAGAATGATCCGGAGGGCGGCGGGCGTGTGGTGGTGTGCCAGAGCGACCTCACCCGGCTTGATCAGCTGGTAGGCCGCCACGAGCGTCCGCACGGTGGCGTAGAGGTTGCCCTCCACGGGGTTGGTCAGGGTCAGGTTGCGCCGGTCGGCCATCTGGTGGTCGACGAGATCGCCGGCCACCTCGAGGACGGCCTTGAGCTCGGCGTAGTGCCACACGTGCGGCAGGAAGTTGCGTCGCGGCTCCGGCCACAGCGCGGGAGCGCGACGGTGCCAGCCACCCTCGACGCTCAGGGCGTCGAACACGGCATACAGGTCATCGAGGTTGTCGATGTCCTCCACGGAGGTGGAAGGGGTCGTGGTCATGTCGGCTCCTCAGTGCTGCTTGACGATGGGTGGGTCGTACCGGCGGGCGAACACCTCGGTCCGCCCGTTGGTGCCCTGGACGACGTCGACGCTCATCACGCCGACGCGCTCGATGCTGATGCGGATCGTGTCGCCGTCGGTGACGGGCCCCACGCCGGCGGGGGTGCCGGTCGCGATGATGTCCCCGGGGTGGAGGGTCATGACCGCCGAGGCCATCTCGACCATCCCTGGGATGTCGAGGAC
>NZ_JBPGXG010000121.1:0-14251 GCF_056755255.1 Monashia sp. HAY1-5C
CCTCTACACCGTCCGTGACGCCATCTCGCGCGACCCGGCCACGAGCCCCTTCGCCTCCGGCTTCAAGGCGGTCTTCGAGGAGCTCGGGCGCATCGGTTACAAGCAGGTCGAGTTCGCCGGCTTCAACCAGCACGCGAACGCCCCCGGCGGCAACGTCAACAACGTCGCCGGTGCCCAGCTGCTGCGCACGTGGCTCGACGACAACGGCCTCGAGGCCGAGGGCAACCACGGCACCATCCCGTCGGTCGTCAACGACGCGACGCTCGCCCAGTTCGACGCCGCCTGCGAGGTCGCGAACATCCTCGGCATGCAGCACATCGGCACCGGCTCGGACCCGACCGGCTCCGCCTACGTCGCCGACTGGGCCGCCGCTGCCGAGCGGTGGAACGTCCTCGGTCGTCGTGCGGCCTCACACGGCCTCAAGCTGTACACGCACAACCACGACATCGCGTACAGCTTCCTGCTCGACAGCGGCGCGCTCGACGCCCTGGGCCGTCCGACCCGCTCGTCGGGCATCCGCCGGCTCGAGTACTTCCTGGCCAACACCGACCCGGAGTACGTCTACCTCGAGATGGACATCTACTGGGCGCACGTGGCCAAGTTCAAGCACACGGCCTACACGGCGCCCGACGGCACGGCGGTCGCCTCGGTCTTCAACCCGCTCGGCGTCGTCCAGGCCCAGCCGATCCGCTTCCCGCTGTTCCACGCCAAGGACGGCGACTCGCGGCCCGACCTGGCCAACGGCTACGAGATGGTCCCCTTCGGCACGGGTGACATCGACTACACGACGTTCCTCAGCTCGACCGGAGCCAAGGGTTACCACAACCCGATGTACGAGCAGGACACCGCTCCCGGCGGCGCGGCCAACCCGGGCCAGTCGCTGGAGTTCGCGCGGATCAGCTACGAGAACATGGCCGCCCTCCGCGGCTGAGGCCCCGGCGCGTCGGAACAGCAGTACACCGACCCCCGGGGAGTGCATGGCCGTTGCAGCGGCGCGCTCCCCGGGGACCGGCTTCGCCCGTCTCTGTCAAGAAGGACGTACCGATGAATGCTACAAGTCGTTCCAGAGGCCGGAGGGCGGTTGCGGCAACTGCCGCGACCGTCCTGGCCCTCACCACCCTCGGCGGGGTGCTCGCGTCCCCGGCGCTCGCCCACGACGGCGTCGACCACGGCGACGACCCCGCCCTCGACTGGTCCAACTACGAGAAGATCACGCTCACCAAGGACACCGGCGAGCCGATCGACCTCGCCGTCCTGCCCGACCGTCGCGTGCTCACCACCGCCCGCAACGGCGACGTGCGCCTCGTCGACCCCGACACCGGCGTCACAAAGGTCGTCAACTCCGTGCCGGTCTACAACAACTCCGAGGACGGCCTGCAGACCGTCACCCTGGACCCCGACTTCGCGACGAACAAGTGGGTCTACCTCTACTACGCGCCCAAGACGATGACGGCGCCGTACGTCACGAGCACCCCGACGGGCTCGGCCCCGAACACCCTGCCCGCCGGGGCCGACGCGTCGTACTGGGACCAGTGGAAGGGCTACAACCAGCTCAGCCGCTTCAAGTGGGACGACGCCGCCGACAAGCTCGACCTCTCGAGCGAGCAGGTCATCCTCAAGGTCGAGACGAACCGCGGGCAGTGCTGCCACGTCGCCGGTGACGTCGACTTCGACGGCGACGGCAACCTCTACCTCTCGACCGGTGACAACACCCCGGCCAGCACGCCGGGCGCCAACGGCATGGCACCGAACAACGACGCGCCGGGCATGAACCCCGGCTTCGACTCGCGTCGTGGGGCGGGCAACACCAACGACCTGCGCGGCAAGATCCTGCGCGTCCACGTCGAGGACGACGGCAGCTACACGATCCCGGCCGGCAACCTCTTCCCGCCCGGCACGGCCAAGACGCGCCCGGAGATCTTCGTCATGGGCGTGCGCAACCCGTTCCGCATGGACGTCGACCCGGGCACGAACTCGGTGACGTGGGGCGACTACGGCCCCGACGCCGGTGCGGCCGACCCGCAGCGCGGCCCGATGGGCTACGTCGAGTGGATGACGACGGCGATCGACCGTCCGATCAACGGCGGCTGGCCGTACTGCCACGGGCCGAACGCCAACTACAACGAGTGGAACTTCGCGACGGCCACGCCCGGCCCGTGGTTCGACTGCAACGCCGGCGCGCAGAACAACTCGCGCTGGAACACCGGCCTGCCCCAGGTGCCGCCGGCCACGACGGCCACGCTCTACTACGGCGACCGGTCCACCGACCAGCCGTGGCCCGAGCTGACCGACTTCGACCCGCAGGGCGGCCAGGGCCCGATGGGCGGCCCCGTCTACCACTACGACGCCGACAACCCGTCGACGACGAAGTTCCCGGCGTACTGGGACAAGAAGGCGTTCTTCGCCGAGTTCTCCCAGGACTACCTCGCGGCCTTCACGGTGCAGTGGCCGAACGGCCCGGTCGACCACATCGAGCAGGTCCTGCCCAACAAGGCCCTCGAGACGAACGGCCAGCCGATCACCGACAGCCCGATCGACGTCGAGTTCGGCCCGGACGGGTCGCTCTACGTCCTCGACTACGGTGACGGCTTCTTCCGGGCCAACCCCGACGCCGGCCTCTACCGGATCGACTACAGCCCGGGCAACAAGGCGCCGCAGGCGAAGATCGCGGCCAGCCCGGTGAGCAGCAGCAACGCCCCGCTCACCGTGCAGTTCGACGCCTCGGCGTCGAAGGACCCGGAGGGCGGCGCGCTCACCTACCAGTGGGACTTCGACGGCAACGGCACGTTCGACGCCACCGGTGCCACCGCGTCCTACACCTACACCGAGCTCGGCAGGTACACGGCTCGTCTGCGCGTCACCGACCCGCAGGGCCGCAGCGGCCTGACGAGCACGTCGATCTCGGTCGGCAACGTCGCACCGACCGTGACCATCAAGACGCCCCCGAACGGCGCCTTCTTCGACTGGGGCCAGGCCGTGCCGTTCGACGTCACGACCTCCGACCCCGAGGACGGCAGCGCCACGGTGTGCTCGCGCGTCACGTGGACCTTCGGTCTCGGGCACGACGCGCACGCCCACCCGCTGAGCCAGGGCACGGGCTGCCAGTTCGCGATCCCGACCCCGGCGGACGCGACCGAGCACGGCGAGACCGAGAACATCTTCGGCGTCGTCGTCATCACCTACACCGACAACGGTCACGCCGGCGTCCCGGCCGCGACCACGACCGAGCAGCTGGTCCTCAACCCGAAGAAGCAGGAGGCCGAGTGGGCCGACCTGGCCCAGGGCGTCGAGATCGTCGGCGACACGACGGCGAGCGGCCTGCGCAAGGTCACCTCGCTCGACGCCGGTGACCACCTCGGCTGGGACCCGGCCAACCTCGTCGGCATCACCGGCATCACGGCCCGCGCGTCGGGCCAGGGGACGCTGTCGCTGCGCTGGAACTCGCCGACGGCGACACCGTTCGGGACGGTCGCGGTGGACAGCACCGGCTGGTCCGACACGGCGGCGGTCCTGTCGTCGAAGCCGGCCGGCACCGGCCGCCTCTTCGTCACCTCGACGGGCGGGGTCGTGCTCGACGCCCTCTCGTTCGTCGGCGACGGGGTGGCGGACAAGACGCCGCCGACCGTCTCGGCGACGCTCAGCCCGGCGACGCCGAACGGCGCGAACGGCTGGTGGACGAGCAACGTCACCGTGACGGTCACCGCGACCGACAACGGCACCGTCGCCTCCCGCCAGCGCTCCACCGACGGTGGGGCGACGTGGGTCAACGCCAACATCGCGCTCACGGTCTCGACCGAGGGCACGACGACGGTGCTCTACCGGGCCACCGACAACGGCGGCAACGTCTCCGAGGTCGGCTCCGTCACGGTGAAGCTCGACAAGACGCAGCCCACCGTGGCGGTCTCCGGGGTCACCGACGGCGCGTCCGTCGGCAACTCGACGGACGTCAGGTGGACGGCGACCGACGCCACGAGCGGCATCGACACCGTCACGGCCACGGTCGACGGGACCACGGTCGCGGCCGACCAGCCGCTGGCCCTGTGGCGCCTGCCGCTCGGCAGCCACACCCTCGTCGTCACAGCCAAGGACAAGGCGGGCCTCGTCCGCACGACCACGACGACGTTCACCACGACGACGTCGCTGGCCGAGCTGACCGCCCTCACCGAGCGCCTGGCCCGCGAGGGACTCGTGACGAAGGTCGGGGAGCCGCTCCTGGAGAAGCGTCTTGAGCAGGCCGCCCGGCACGTGGCGGGTGGCCGCCCGGCCGCGGCCATCTCGCAGCTGCAGGAGTTCGTCGCCCTCGCCGGCCAGCCGGCGAACGTGTCGGACGCCGCGGCACGGGGTGCGCTCCAGCGCGACGGCAACGCCGTCATCGCCTCGCTGAGGTGAGGACCCGGTGACCCGGCGGCGGCCCCCGCCGCCGGGCCACCCGGGCCCCCACCGGGGGACCCGACCAGATCGAAGGAGATCGAGATGAGCAACGACAACAGCACCGGGCCGGTCGAGCACCCGGTCGGACGGACCGGGCTCTGGCTCGTCGGCGCGCGCGGCAGCGTCGCGACGACCGTGGCCACCGGCCTGGCCCTGGTCGCCGCGGGCGGCATCGGCGAGCACGGCCCGGACGGGCTCGTCACCGAGCAGCCCGGCCTGCGGGAGCACCTGGTCGGGCTCGACCGCCTCGTGCTCGGCGGCCACGACGTCGCCGACGTGCCCCTCGTCAAGCGGGCCGCCGCGCTCGCCGACGCGGGTGTCGTGCCGGCGACCGCCCTGCCCCTCGTCCACGACGAGCTCGAACGCGTCGAGACGCGGCTGCGGCCCGGCTACGCGCCCGGCGCCGAGACGCAGGGCGACGCCGCGCGCCGCGTCGCGGCCGACATCGAGGCCTTCCGTCGGGCCGAGGGCCTGGACCGCGTCGTCGTCGCCAACGTGTCCTCGACCGAGCCGCCCGTCGATGAGGACGCGTCCCACGCCTCCCTCTCGGCGCTCGAGTCGGCCTGGGCGGCAGGCGGTTCGCCCCTCCCGTCCAGCTCGGTCTACGCGGCGGCGGCCTTCCTCGCCGGTGCCGCGTTCGTCGACTTCACCCCGTCCACCGGCGCCCGGCTCCCGGCGCTCGCCGAGCTCGCGCAGCGTCTCCGCGTGCCGTGGGGCGGCAGCGACGGCAAGACCGGCGAGACGCTCGTCAAGTCGGTGCTGGCGCCGATGTTCGCCGCACGCTCGCTCCGGGTGCGCTCATGGGCCGGGGCCAACCTCCTCGGTGGCGGTGACGGCGCGACGCTTGCCGACCCTGACGCCCGCGAGAGCAAGTCGCGCAGCAAGGCCAAGGGACTGGAGGCGATGCTCGGCTACCCGGTCGAGGGCCCGGTCCACATCGACAACATCACCGACCTCGGCGACTGGAAGACGGCGTGGGACCACGTGACGTTCTCGGGGTTCCTCGGGACGCGGATGACGCTGCAGTTCACGTGGCAGGGCTGCGACTCGGCCCTCGCGGCACCACTCGTCATCGACCTGGCCCGCCTCGCCGACCTCGCGCTGCGTCGCGGCGTCGTCGGCTCCGTGCCGGAGTGGGGGTTCTTCTTCAAGGACCCCGTCGGCTCCGACGAGCACGGGCTCGCCGCACAGCTCGAGACGCTGCGCGGCTGGGTCCGCGGCACCACGGCACCGGCATCGACATCGGCATCGTCATGACCACCCTGCGCGACCTCGCGGAGCTGGTGCGTGCGCCGGCCGCCCTCACGGTCCCCGGCGACACGCTCGCCGGCGCGGCCGCGGCGGGCTGGCCCGGCGGGCGCCGTACCGCACTGCTGCCGTTGGCCTCGACATGCCTGTACTGGGCCGGGATGGCGCTCAACGACTGGGCCGACCGCGCTGTCGATGCCACCGAGCGTCCGGAACGGCCCATCCCGTCCGGACGCGTGCCGGCCGGCACCGCCCTCGGCGTGGCCGCCGGCCTGACGGTCGGCGGGGTCGCCGTGGCCGGCCTCGCGGCAGGACGGGTCGGCGCAGCCGTCGCGGGCGTCCTCGCCGCGGCGGTGTGGGCCTACGACCTCGGCCCCAAGGACGGGCCGGTGGGCGTGGCCACGATGGCCTCGACCCGTGCCCTCGACGTCGTCCTCGGGGCGAGCGCCGGCGGCGTGGCGGGGGTCCGAGCGGCCGCCGCGCCGGCCGTGCTCGTCGGTGCCCACACCGCGGGCGTCACCGCCCTGAGCCGCGGCGAGGTGCACGGCGGCTCCGCCGCCACCGCCAGGGCCGTGGCGCTCGGCACCGCCGCGGTCGCCACCGCGACGGCGGCCCTCGCGCCGGCCCTCGCGCCGGCCCTCGCGCCGGCCCTCGCGCCGGCCCTCGCGCCGGCCCTCGCGCCGGCCCTCGACGGGCCGTCGCGTGCTCGGCACCGCACGCGCGCGTGGCGCGCGGGGTCCGTCGTGCTGTCGACGACGCTGGCCGGCTGGTACGCCCGGGGCGTCCTGCCGGCCCAGCTCGACGCGGCCCGCTCGCCCGACGCCGCGACGGTCCGGCGCGCCACGGGGCACGGCATCCGGGGGTTCGTGCCACTGCAGGGCTCGCTCGTCGCCGGCCGGGGACGGCCCGAGCTCGCCCTGGCCCTCGCGGCCTCGGTGCCGGTCGGACGCCTCGCCATGCGGGTGGTGTCGCCGACATGAGCCTGCGGTTCGGCTACGGCCTCAACGGGTTCACCGACCACCGGCTCGAGGACGCGCTCGCCCTCCTCGCAGACCTCGGCTACGACGGCGTCGCGCTCACCCTCGACCACGCGCACCTCGACCCGTTCGCCCGCGACGTCGCCGCGCGGGTCCGGCGGGTGCGGGCCCTGCTCGACCGCTACGCCCTCGACGTCGTCGTGGAGACGGGGGCACGGTTCCTGCTCGACCCGCGACGCAAGCACGAGCCGACACTGGTGTCCGACGAGGGCCGGCAGCGTCGCGTCGACCTGCTGCAGCGGGCGATCCGCATCGCGGCCGAGATCGGCGCGCCGGTCGTCTCCTGCTGGAGCGGCCTGGGGCCGCGAGGGGTGCCGCGCGCCGAGCTGCTCCGGCGTGTCGACGACGGAGTCGCCCGGGTCCTGCCGGTCGCCGTCGAGCACGGCGTCGACCTGGCGGTGGAGCCCGAACCGGGCATGGTCCTCGAGCGCGTCGGCGACGTGCTCGCCCTGCGCCGGCGGCTCGGCGACCCGGACCGGCTGCGCCTGACCATGGACGTCGGCCACCTGCGCTGCGTCGAGGACGAGGACCCGGCCTCCGTCGTCCTCGCGGCCGGCCCCCACGTGGCGAACGTGCAGATCGACGACATGCGGCGCGGCGTCCACGAGCACCTGCCGTTCGGCGAGGGCGAGGTGGACGTGCCGCCGGTCCTGGCCGCCTTCCACGCGGTCGGCTACCGCGGCCTCGTCTCCGTCGAGCTGCCGCGGCACGCGTGGGCGGCGCCGACGCTGGCCGCCGACAGCCTCCGCTTCCTCCGTGAGGCGCAGCGGGCGGCAGCGCGTCCCGCCGCCTGCCCCGCGGCGGCTTCTCCCGCAGGACGGACCGCATCCGACCCGAGCCTCCAGGAGGTGACCTCGTGACCCGCACCGCGACCCAGCCAGACCTCGACGCCGCCCTGGTCGAGGTGGCCCGCGACCCCGACTCCATCGACCGGCACTTCCCGCCCGCCGCACGCCTCGCCGCGCGCGCCGGGGTGGACGGCGCCGCCCACCGACGTCGGCTCCTGCTCGCCGTGCCCGGACCTGCCGACGACATCGCCCGCCGGGTCGCCCGCCTCTACGAGCGTGGCGACACGGCCGAGCGGCTCGCGGTGCTGGGGTCCCTCGACGCCCTGGACGCGCCGGACCGCCACGACCCGCTGGGGGACCGCGGCCTACCGCTCGTCCGGGATGCCCTGCGCACCAACGACACCCGGCTGGTCGAGGCTGCGCTGGGGCCGTACGCCGCGCGGCACCTCGACGCGCACGCGTGGCGGCAAGCCGTCCTCAAGGTGCTCTTCACCGGGGTGCCCGTGGCTGCCGTCGCCGGTCTCGTCGAGCGGGCCGACGCCGAGCTGGCCCGGATGGTCACCGACTACGCCGCCGAACGGCTGGCCGCCGGCCGCACCGTGCCCGCCGACGCCTCGACCGTCCTCGCCGCCTGCACCCACCCCGACACCACCCCGACCACCGACCCCGTCGGCGCCCGAGACCGCTGAGGAGCAGCCGTGCGCATCTTCGACCCCCACATCCACATGACCTCGCGGACCACCGACGACTACCGACGGATGCACGAGGCCGGCGTCCGCGCCGTCGTCGAGCCCTCGTTCTGGCTCGGCCAGCCGCGGACGACCGTCGGCACGTTCTGCGACTACTTCGACGCGCTCCTCGGCTGGGAGCCCTTCCGGGCCGCGCAGTACGGCATCGCGCACCACGCGACGATCGGCCTCAACCCCAAGGAGGCCAACGACGCCCGCTGCCGCGAGATCCTCGCCGAGCTGCCCCGCTACCTCGTCAAGGACCGGGTCGTCGCGGTCGGCGAGCTCGGCTACGACAGCATGACGCCGGAGGAGGACGAGGCCTTCGCCGCCCAGCTCGCCCTCGCCGTCGAGCACGAGCTGCCCGCCCTCGTCCACACGCCGCACCGCGACAAGCTCGCGGGGACGCGTCGGACCCTCGACGTCGTCCGCGAGTCGGGTCTCGAGCCGCAGCGGGTCCTCGTCGACCACCTCAACGAGGTGACGGTGGGCGTCGTCGCCGAGTCCGGCTGCTGGATGGGCTTCTCCGTCTACCCGGACACGAAGATGGACGAGCAGCGGATGGTCGCGATCCTGCGCGAGCACGGTCTCGACCGGATGCTCGTCAACTCCGCCGCCGACTGGGGCAACAGCGACCCGCTCAAGACCTGGCGCACCGGGCAGGAGATGCTGCGCGCCGGGTTCACCGACGACGACGTCGACCGCGTGCTGTGGCGCAACCCCGTCGAGTTCTTCGCCCAGAGCGGTCGTCTCGAGCTGCCCGAGGACGCCGACGGTGACCGCCCCGAGGGTGGCCTCGTCGGCGCGGGCACGGCGACGTACGAGGGCAACTCGGTGCTGCGCGGGTCGAGGGAGTAGTCGTGCGCCTCCGGCACGCCGACGGCACGACCGTGCACGTCGCGTACTGCACCAACGTCCATGGCGGCGAGGACCTCGACACGGTCGTCGGCCAGCTCGAGCGGTTCGCCCTGCCCGTGCGGCGGCACCTCGGGCTCGAGCTTCTCGGCCTCGGCCTGTGGCTCAGCGCCCCCGTCGCGCGTGCCCTCGCCGGCGACCCGTCGCTCACCGACCGCCTCCGCTGCGAGCTCGACCGGCGGGGCCTCGAGGTCGTGACGCTCAACGGTTTCCCGTACCGCGGGTTCCAGGAGCCGGTCGTCAAGCACCGCGTCTACCACCCGGACTGGAGCGAGCCGGCGCGCCTGCGCTACACGAGCGACCTCGCCGACGTGCTCGTCCGGCTGCTGCCGGACGATGCCGCCCGCGGCAGCATCTCGACGCTCCCGCTCGGCTGGCGGCACCCGTGGTTCGGCGACCGGCAGGCCCTCGCAGCGGAGCAGTTCGAGCGCCTCGCCGCGCACCTGCACGCCCTGTGCGACTCGACGGGCCGGTCCGTCCGCGTCGCCGTCGAGCCGGAGCCCGGGTGCGTCATCGAGACCGTCGCCGACCTCGTCGAGCGCACCCGGGGCTGGGACCGCGACGTCATCGGCACGTGCCTCGACCTGTGCCACCTCGCCGTCGGCTTCGAGGACGCGACGGGCGCCGTGGCCGCGCTGGACGCGTCCGGCATGGCTGTCGCCAAGGCCCAGGTCTCCGCCGGGCTGCACGCGGCCGACCCGACCGACGCGGCGACCCGGGCCGCCCTCGCGTCCTTCGACGAGGAGCGGTTCCTGCACCAGGTGCGCTCGCGCGACCTCGCCGGCCTCGTTCGTGCCCGCGACGACCTCGGCGAGGCCCTCGGCGGCCGCCGCCCGCTCGGCGCGCACGCCGACGAGCCGTGGCGCGTGCACTTCCACGTGCCGCTGGGCACCGCCCCCGAGCCGCCACTCACCGCGACGACCGACGACCTGCGTCGCTCGCTCGAGGTGCTCGTCGGTGGCGAGACCGTCCGCACCGACCACCTCGAGGTCGAGACGTACACGTGGGCCGTCGTGCCCGAGCGGCACCGGCCTCGCGACGACGTCGGCCTCGCCCGCAGCATCGCCGGCGAGCTGGCGTGGCTGCGCGACACCCTCATCGACCTCGGCCTCAAGGAGCCCGCATGAGCACCTCCACCAGCACCGACCCGCGCCCCGTCCTCCTCCTCGACGTCGTCGGCCTGACCCCTCGGGCGCTGCGCGACATGCCGCGGCTGCGGCGCCTCGCGGAGCGGGGCTCACAGGCGACCCTCGGCACCGTGCTGCCGGCCGTCACGTGCTCGGTGCAGTCGACGTTCCTCACCGGCCGGATGCCGGCCGAGCACGGCGCCGTCGGCAACGGCTGGTACTTCCGCGACCTCGGGGAGGTGTTCCTCTGGCGGCAGCACAACGCGCTCGTGCAGGGCGAGAAGGTCTGGGACGCGCTGCGCCGCGTCCGCCCCGGCGCCCGCGTCGCGAACGTCTGCTGGTGGTACGCGATGGGGATGGACGTCGACTCGCTCGTCACGCCGCGGCCGGTCTACCACGCCGACGGGCGCAAGTCGCCGGACTGCTACACCCGCCCGGTGTCCCTGCACGACCGGCTCGTCGAACGGCTGGGCCCGTTCCCGCTCTTCCAGTACTGGGGCCCGACCGCCTCGATCGCCTCCTCCCGCTGGATCGTCGAGGCGACCCGGATGCTGCTGCCCGAGCACGACCTGACGCTCGCCTACGTGCCGCACCTCGACTACGACCTCCAGCGCTTCGGGCCCGCGTCGCCCGAGGCACGGGCCGCCGCGGCCGAGCTCGACGCCGTGCTCGCCCCGCTCCTCGACGACGCCGAACGGCTGGGCGCCGCCGTCGTCGTGGTCAGCGAGTACGGCATCACCGAGGTCGACCGACCCGTCGACGTCAACCGGGTGCTGCGCCGCGAGGGCCTCCTCGAGGTGCACACGCAGGCCGGTATGGAGTACCTCGACCCGTGGGCGTCCGAGGCCTTCGCCGTCGCGGACCACCAGGTGGCGCACGTCTACGTGCGCGACCCCGCCCGCCTGGAGCACGTGCGGACGCTGCTCGCTGCCGTCCCCGGCATCGACCTCGTCCTCGACCGGGCGGGGCAGGCCGCCCATGGCCTGGACCACGAGCGCAGCGGCGACCTCGTCCTCGTGGCCGAGCCGCGGGCGTGGTTCACGTACTACTACTGGCTCGACGACCGTCGCGCGCCCGACTTCGCCCGGGGCGTCGAGATCCACCGCAAGCCCGGCTACGACCCGGCCGAGCTGTTCTTCGACCCGGCCGACCGCTCCGCCAAGGCCCGTGCCGCCCTGTCGCTCGTGCGCAAGAAGGTCGGCCTGAGGTACGCGATGAGCGTCGTGCCCCTCGACCCGCGATGGGTGCGCGGAAGCCACGGCCGGCTGCCGGAGGACCCCGAGGACGGGCCCCTGCTCCTCACGTCCGACGCGGGGCTGGGCCGTGAGACGGTGGCGGCGACGGACGTCCACGACCTCGTCCTGGGGGCTGCCGGCGTCCGGGTCGCCGAAACCGTCGCCGCAACCGTTCCCGGAGCCGTCCCCGCAGCCGTTCCCGCGACCTGACCCCGAGCACCCACAGCGCCAAGGAGACTCACATGCCTCGACCGATCACCCTGTTCACCGGCCAGTGGGCCGACCTTCCCTTCGAGGAGATGTGCCGCCTGGCCGGCGAATGGGGCTACGACGGCCTCGAGATCGCCTGCTGGGGCGACCACTTCGAGGTCGACCGCGCCCTGACCGAGGACGGCTACGTCGAGTCGCGCCTCGAGATCCTCGCCAAGCACGACCTCAAGGTGTGGGCCGTCTCGAACCACCTCGTCGGCCAGGCCGTGTGCGACGACCCGATCGACCACCGACACCGGGACATCCTGCCCGCGGCCGTGTGGGGCGACGGGGACCCGGAGGGGGTGCGCCGGCGGGCCGCCGAGCGGATGGCCGACACGGCGCGTGCCGCGGCGAAGCTCGGCGTCGACACCGTCGTCGGGTTCACCGGCTCGGCGGTGTGGAAGTACGTCGCGATGTTCCCGCCGGTGTCCGACGACGTCATCCAGGAGGGGTACGCCGACTTCGCCCGACGCTGGAACCCGATCCTCGACGTCTTCGACGAGGTGGGCGTGCGGTTCGCCCACGAGGTCCACCCCAGCGAGATCGCCTACGACTACTGGTCGACGCAGGCCACGCTCGAGGCGATCGGCCACCGAGAGGCGTTCGGCCTCAACTGGGACCCGAGCCACATGGTGTGGCAGGACCTCGACCCGGCGGCGTTCATCTGGGACTTCAAGGACCGGATCTACCACGTCGACTGCAAGGACGCCCGCAAGCGGATCGGCAACGGCCGCAACGGCCGGCTCGGTTCGCACCTGCCGTGGGGCGACCCGCGTCGGGGCTGGGACTTCGTCTCGACCGGGCACGGCGACGTGCCGTGGGAGGACTGCTTCCGGACCCTCAACGCCATCGGCTACGACGGCCCCATCTCCATCGAGTGGGAGGACGCGGGGATGGACCGCCTCGTCGGTGCACCCGAGGCCCTCGAGCACGTCCGACGGCTCAACTTCGAGCCGCCGAGCGCGTCGTTCGACGCCGCCTTCAGCAGCGGCCGGGGCTGAGACCCCTCGACGCGGACCCGACGGTCTACCGTCGGGGGATGGAACTCATCCAGGTGGCCCAGCGGGCCGAGGACCTCGACCGCGCGGGGGCCTTCTACGCCGACCTGCTCGGCACCCCGCCCCTCGCCTCCTTCGACCCGCCGGGCCTGCTCTTCTTCGACCTCGGCGGTGTCCGGCTGCTGCTCGACCGGGCCGCTCCGAGCACGCTGCTCTACCACCGGGTCGACGACATCGACGCGACCGTGGAGCGGCTGCGCGCGTCGGGCGTCACCGTGGAGACCGAGCCGCACGTCATCTTCGGCCACGACGACGACACCCTCGGACCGGCCGGCACGGACGAGTGGATGGCCTTCGTCAAGGACTCCGAGGGCAACCTCGTCGGCCTCGTCGAGCAGCGCCCGCGGGCCACTCCCGGTGACTGAGGTTTGTACATTGCAGGGGTGAGCGCGATCCCCGGGGACGCCCCGTTCGACCTCGCGGCGCCCTGGGGCGGCCGCAGCCACGTCACCGACCTCGACGGGCCGGTGCACTGGGTGGAGTTCAGCCCGCCCGAGGGCACTCCCGTCCAGGGTGACGCGTCCGGCACGCCGGTCGTCCTCGTGCACGGCCTCGGCGGCTCGCACCTCAACTGGGTCCACGTCGGCCCGGCGCTCGCGGCAGCCCGACGCGTCGTGGCCCTCGACCTGCCGGGCTTCGGCCTGACGCCGGCCGGGTCACGTTCGACGAGCGTCCACGCCAACGCCGAGGTGCTCGGCCGGTTCCTCGACGAGGTCGTCGGCGCGCCGGCCGTCCTCGTCGGCAACTCGATGGGTGGCATGGTGTCGCTGCTGCTCGCCGCCCGGTCGCCCGAGCGGGTCGCCGCTCTGGTGCTCGTCGACCCGGCGCTGCCCAACCCGCGGCAGCGCCAGGACCCCCAGGTCGCGATGACCTTCGCGCTCTACGCCGTGCCCCGCGTCGGCGAGCTGTTCCTCTCGCGGATGCAGAGCCGGTTCACCGACCGGCAACGCGTCCTCGGCACCGTCCGCCTCTGCTTCGCCGACGCGACGCGCGCCGACGACGCGGTCGTCGACGCCGGCGTCACGCTGACGCAGTGGCGCGGCTCCCTGCCCGCCCGGGACACCGAGTTCCTCGGCGCGGCCCGCTCCCTCCTCGGAGTGCTGCGCCGCCCGCGTCGCTACGACGCCCTCCTCTCCGGCATCGACCGGCCGGTCCTCCTCGTCCACGGCGACCGCGACCGGCTCGTGCCGCTCGCGGCGGCTCGGCGGGCGGCGACGCGCAACCCCGGGTGGGCCACGGTGTGGCTCGAGGACGTCGGGCACACGCCACAGCTCGAGGTGCCCGAGCGCTTCGTCGCCGAGGTCGAGCCGTGGCTCGAGGGCGTCGACGCGCTCCGGGCGGACGACGCACTGCGGTCGAACGACGGCGTCCGCCGGCTCACGGCCGGTCCGGCGTGAGCGAGGATGGGGTCGTGGACGCACATGCCTGGGAC
>NZ_JBPGXG010000122.1:0-14159 GCF_056755255.1 Monashia sp. HAY1-5C
TCCGTCGTCGGCAGCGTCAGATGTGTATAAGAGACAGGTGCAGGACCACGGGCCCGCGGCCGTCGAGGACGGCGTCGACCTCACGGGCGGAGGTCGCCGACGTGTTGACGACGAGGACGTCACCGGGTCGCAGGTGCTCGGCGATCCGGTCGAAGCGGGTGTGGGTCACCCGTGGGCCGTCGGCCGTGTCCTGCGCGACGAGGAGCCGCACGGCGTCCCGCGAGCCGGCGCGCTCCTCGGGCGGTGACGACGCCGTCAGGTCGCCCGTCGCGCGGAACCGCGTCGAGGGGGCGTGGCGCAGCAGCGTCGTCACCGCGACACCGCCGTTTGCGAGCCGCGAGCGGCGAGGATCTCCGCAGCGACGAGCCGGCCGCTCGGTGGACGCGTCTCGAGCAGGGCCAGGACGGCGGGCACCGCCACCTCCTCCGGGAGCGGGCGGTCGCCGATGTCCTCGCCGGGGAACGCGTCCTGGTGCATCGTGGTGCGCATGTCACCCGGGTCGAGGGCCCACGCACGGACGCCCGGCTCCTCCTCGCCGAGGGTGAGGGTCAGGTGGTCGAGCGCCGCCTTCGAGGCGCCGTAGGGACCCCACGTCTCGTAGTGGCCCACGGCGGCGTCCGAGGACAGGCTCACGAACGCGCCACCGGCCTGCTCGAGGTCGGGCAGGAGGGAGCGGACCAGCTCGTGCGGCGCGAGGACGTTGACGGCCAGGACGGCGGCGAGCTCGTCGACGGTCACGTCCCGGAGGTGACGCATCGGCAGTGGCCCGAGCGTGCTGGCGTTGGCCACGAGCAGGTCCAGACCGGCTCCACCGGCTGCGGCGCGCACGGCTTGGACGACCTCGCGGCGGTGGACGGCGTCGGCGACGTCGCCCGCGACACCGACGGTCGGCGTGCTCGGGCGTCCGGGCCCGGCCGGTCCGGCGAGCGCGGTGAGCTCGGAGACCTCGGTGACGGTGCGGTCCAGGTCGTCCGTGGTGCGTGCGGTGAGGACGAGCGTCCAGCCTCGGCGGGCGAGGGCCGCGGCGAGCGCGCGGCCGAGACCTCGGGTGGCGCCGGTGACGAGTGCGGTGGGCATCGGTCCCTCCTGGTGTCGTCGTCGACGTGGGTCGTCGACGTCCCCAGCGTCAGACATCAAGCTCACTTGAAGTCAAGGGCACGTCTCCCCCCGTGCCGCCGCCTGCGGCCGGACGTCGGGCGGTGGCGTGGGGCACGCCCGCGGCGGCATACGATCTGGGCATGACGACGGCACCCGCCCCGCTGCCCCTCCTCGTGCTCGGCCGGGGCACCGACCTGCACACCGAGCGCGGGGTCGAGTGCCCCGGCGACCTGCCGGCCCCCTCCGACCCGGGGCTCGTGCAGCGGGCGCGGGCCGCGAAGGCCGCACTCGGCGACTCGGTGTTCGTCCTCGGCCACCACTACCAGCGCGACGAGGTCATCGAGTTCGCCGACGTCACGGGTGACTCCTTCAAGCTGGCGCGCGACGCCGCCGCCCGTCCCGACGCGCCGTACATCGTCTTCTGCGGCGTGCACTTCATGGCCGAGTCGGCCGACATCCTCACGAGTGAGGACCAGACGGTGATCCTGCCCGACCTCGCCGCCGGGTGCTCGATGGCCGACATGGCCGCGATCGCCCAGGTCGAGGACTGCTGGGAGCAGCTCGCTGCGGCCGGCGTCGCCGAGCGGACGATCCCGGTCACGTACATGAACTCCTCGGCCGCGATCAAGGCGTTCACCGGGCGGCACGGCGGCACCATCTGCACCTCCTCGAACGCCCGCACGGCGCTCGACTGGGCCTTCGACGAGGTCGGCGGGGTGCACGGCAGGGGGAAGGTGCTCTTCCTGCCCGACCAGCACCTCGGCCGCAACACCGCCGTGCGCGAGCTCGGCCTCTCGCTCGAGGACTGCGTCGTCTGGGACCCGCACCGCCCGAACGGCGGCCTGACCCACGAGCAGCTCGAGGACGCCCGGATGATCCTGTGGCGCGGGCACTGCTCGGTGCACGGCCGCTTCTCCGTCGAGGCCGTCGAGGCCGCGCGCCGCGAGATCCCCGACGTCAAGGTCGTCGTCCACCCCGAGTGCCGCTACGAGGTCGTCGAGCTCGCCGACGAGGTGGGCTCCACGGAGAAGATCATCCAGACCATCGCCGCGGCGCCGGACGGCACCTCCTGGGTGGTCGGCACCGAGCTCAACCTCGTCCGGCGTCTGGCCCGGCAGTTCCCGAACCAGCGGATCGCCTTCCTGGAGAAGAACGTCTGCTACTGCTCGACGATGAACCGCATCGACCTGCCGCACCTCGTCTGGGCCCTCGAGTCCCTCGTCGAGGGTCGCGTGGTCAACCCCATCCGCGTCGACCCCGCCGTTGCCGCGCAGGCCCGCGCCGCACTCGACCGGATGCTCGCCCTGCCCGGCAAGACCCACAAGGACTGAGCCGGTGCGGCCGGCGCCCGACCGCATCGCCGTCATCTCCGACGTCCACGGGAACGTGACCGCCCTCGAGGCGGTCCTCGCGGACATCGAGGCCCGCGGCATCGTGCGCGTCGTCAACCTCGGCGACGTCGTCGGCAAGGGACCGCGCGGGTCCGAGGCGGTCAAGCTCTCGCGCGAGGCGTGCGAGGTGACCGTCCGGGGCAACTGGGACTCGCTCATCGGCGACTGGGAGGGCCACGTCGGACGCGGCACCGTGCCGCGGTTCGAGGCCGGCCAGTGGACGCGTGACGAGATCACCGACGACGACGCCGCGTGGCTCGCCGGCCTGCCCAACGCCCACGACCTCGTCATGAGCGGCAAGCGGGTCCGCCTCTTCCACGCCTCGCAGACCAGCGAGTTCGTCCGCGTCCGCCGGGCGCACACGCAGGACGAGTTCCGCGGCATGTTCACGAACACCGACTTCACCGGTGAGTTCCGTGCCCCGGTCCCGGGGCACGTGTGGGAGCGGGGCGCGACACCCGACGTCGTCGGCTACGGCGACATCCACGGCACCTACCTCGAGGCCGACGAGGGCCTGCAGCTCTTCAACGTCGGAGCCGTCGGCAACCACCTCGACGACCCGAGCGCCCCGTACTGCATCCTCGAGGGCGTCACGAACTCCCTTGCGCCGCAGCCGTTCTCGATCCAGTTCGTCCGCGTGCCCTACGACATCGATGCCGAGGTCGCGGTCGCCCACGACCTCGGCATGCCCGGCGCCGGGGCCTACGCCCTCGAGCTGCACGAGGGCATCTACCGGGGCCGCGGCAAACGCTCTTGACGCGTCAGCGCGGCATGGCGCCGAGGCGGGCGAGCAGGAGCGCCTCCGCCTGGCAGACGCGGGCGAACTCCGCGAGGTGGAGCGACTCGTTCGCGCCGTGCGCCCGGGTGTCGGGGTCCTCGACGCCCGTCACGAGGATGGCGGCGTCGGGGAAGCGGGCGGCGAAGTCGGAGATGAACGGGATCGAGCCACCCACCCCCATGTCGACGGCGTCGACGCCCCACGCGTCCTTGAAGGCGGCGCGCGCCTGGTCGTAGACCGGCCCCTCGGCATCGGCCGCGAAACCCCAGCCGTGCTCCTCGAGGTCCACGGTGACTCGCGCACCCCACGGCGCGTGCTCGAGCAGGTGGGCCTTGAGCAGCTCGAACGCCGCGGCCGGGTCCTGCGTGGGAGCCAGCCGCATCGAGACCTTGGCGGCGGCGTGGGCCGCGAGCGTGTTGGACGCCTTGTCGACCGACGTGACGTCCATGCCGATCGTCGTGATCGAGGGCTTGTTCCACAGGCGGGTCAGGATCGAGCCGGTGCCGATGAGCGAGACGCCGTCGAGCAGCCCGGACTCCTCGCGGAACCGCGCCTCGTCGTAGTCGATGTCGGCTGCGGTGCCCTCGTCGAGGCCGCGGACGGCGACGCTGCCGTCGTCGTCGTGGAGCGTCGCGAGCAGGCGGACCATCGCCGTGACGGCGTCCGGGGCGGCACCGCCGAACATGCCGGAGTGGACCGAGTGGTCGAGGGTCTCGACCCGGACCACCGCCCGGACACCACCCCGCAGCGTCGTCGTCAGCGCCGGCTCGCCGATGGCCCAGTTGCCCGAGTCGGCGATGACGATCGCGTCGGCGGCGAGGCGGTGGCCGTGCTTCTCGAGGATCGCCGGCAGCGAGGCCGAGCCGAACTCCTCCTCGCCCTCCACGAAGACCGTCACGCCCACCGGCAGGTTGCCGGCGTGGGCCCGCAACGCGGCGACGTGGGCCATGACGCCGGCCTTGTCGTCGGCGGCGCCACGGCCGTAGAGGCGACCGTCGCGCTCGGTCGGCTCGAACGGCGGGCTGTGCCAGTCGGCGTCGTCACCGGGCGGCTGCACGTCGTGGTGCGCGTAGAGCGTCACGGTCGGGGCGCCCTCGGGTCCCGCGAGGTGGCCGATGACGGCGGGGCGCCCGCCCTCGACGACCACCTCGACGTCGAGGCCCTCCCGGCGCAGCAGCTCGGCCACGGCCTCGGCGCTGCGCGCCACGTTGGCCTGGTCGAAGCTCGTCGCGGAGACGCTCGGAATGCGCACGAGGTCCTCGAGGTCGGCCCGCACCTGCGGCATGAGCTCGGCGACCCGGTCGCGGATGGCGCTGATCTGGTCCTGGGAGAGCACGTCGTCGGTCACAGCCCGACCCTACCGACGGGTCGCACCCCACTCCCCCGGCAGCCCCGTGGGCGTCCGTGAGGTTCGGCTAGTTTCGTCGCCGTGGCAACCAACGCCTTCACGCCGGGCCAGGACCCGTGGCTGCGCCGGCTCGGCAACCTGCGCAACGTCGTGCGCCAGGAGCTCGTCGCGCGCCAGCTCGGGGCCCATCTTCCCCGCGGCCCGCTCAGGGTGCTCGACGTGGGCGCCGGGCAGGGCACGCAGTCCCTGCGCCTTGCTCGCCTCGGGCACACCGTGACGGCCGTCGAACCCGACGCCCGCATGCGCGCGGCCTTCGAGCAGGCCGCCGCCTCGCTGGAGCCCTCGCAGCGGGACCGGGTCACGCTCCTCGCCGGCGACCTGGCGTCGCTCGCCAGCGTGACGCGTCCCACCGCCTACGACGTCGTCCTGTGCCACGGCGTGCTCATGTACCTGCCCGAGAGCCGCTCGGCGGTGGCCGCCCTCGCGCGCCGGACGGCTCCCGGCGGGGTCGTCTCGCTCGTCGCGCGCAACGGCGCGGCGATGGCCTGGCGGCCGGCTGCCCGTAGCGACTGGGACGGCGCGGCAGCGATGCTCGAGGAGCTCGAGGCCGCGCGAGCGCAGGGCCGTGACGCCCGCTACCGCAACGAGATCGGTGTCGACGCCCGCGCCGACACCTTGGAGTCCCTGACCGCCGACTGCGAGGCCAACGGGCTCACCGTGCGCGCCTGGTACGGCGTCCGGGTCGCCTCCGACACGGTGCCGGTCGACGAGCCGACACCGGACGCCGAGACGCTCGCGACCCTGCTCGACGTCGAGGAGAGGCTCGGACGGACCGACCCCTACCGGTCCCTCGGCACCCTCCTGCACGTCGTCGCGGGACCCGCCTGACCCGGGCCATCCGCGCTCGGGACGCCTGCGCCGTGCCGTGGAAGACTCGAGGGATGGATCCGGTGGACCGGGCCCTCGAGGCCGTCCCGCGGGCCGGGTTCCTGCCGCGCGCGGCGCGCTGGCGGGCCGGCCACGACGGCCCCATCCTCATCGGCCACGGGCAGACGAACTCGCAGCCGCGGACGGTCGCCGACATGCTGCGCCTGCTCGACGTGCGTCCGGGCCAGCGCGTCCTCGACGTCGGCGCCGGCTCGGGCTGGACGACGGCCCTGCTCGCCCACCTCGTCGGGCCCGCCGGCGTCGTGGTCGGCGTCGAGCTCGAGCCGGACCTCGCGGCCTGGGGCGCGGACAACCTCGCCCGGTGCGATGCCCCGTGGGCCTCGATCGACCTCGCCGAGCCCGACGTCCTCGGCGCACCGGAGCGTGGGCCCTACGACCGCATCCTCGTCTCCGCGGAGGCCACCTCGCTGCCGCAGGCCCTCGTCGACCAGCTCGCCGACCCGGGACGCATGGTCGTCCCCGTCGCCGGGACGATGGTCCTCGTCGAGCTGGCCGACGGCGCCCTGACGACGAGCGAGCACGGGCTGTACCGCTTCGTGCCCCTACGCAAGCGACGCCTGTGACGGCAGCGCCGGCCGCGGAGCGCGCGATTCCTGTCCCGCGCCCGACCTCGCCTAGAGTGGGCCCGTGTTCGGACGCAAGAAGACCCTCAACGAGGAGCTCGCCTCCTCCTCCACCGCGCTGCAGGACTCCGAGGCGCGACCCGGCGCCAAGAACCGGCCGACGCCCAAGCGCCGTGACCAGGAGGCCCTGAACAAGCGTCCACTCATCGTCACCGACCGCAAGGCCGCCTCCAAGCAGGACCGCACCGCCCGCCGCGAGGCGATGGCCACGCAGCGCGCGGGCATGCTGGCGGGCAACGAGAAGTACCTGCCGGCCCGCGACAAGGGCCCGCGCCGTCGGTTCATCCGGGACTCGGTCGACGCCCGCTGGAACATCGGCGAGTTCATGCTGCCGGTCATGCTGCTCGTCCTGCTGCTCAGCTTCGTGCGGGCGGGGTGGGCGCTGATGGCCGTGTTCGTCCTCGTCTACGGCCTCATCCTCGTGGCCGTCGTCGACGCCGTCCTCATGTGGCGCCGCACCCGCAAGAAGGTCGAGGCCAAGTTCGGCGGGGCCGAGAAGGGCGATGCCTGGTACGCGATCATGCGCGCCTTCCAGATGCGTCGCACGCGGATGCCCAAGGCGCAGGTCGCGCGCGGCGAGCAGCCGCGCTGAGCCGCCCACCCGTCACCTGCCGGGCCCCCGGACACCACACGGCGTCCGGGGGTCTGCTGCGTGCGGGCCTCAGTCCTGCAGCTCGGCGAACGCGAGCGGCTCGCGGGTGACGGCGTACGTCGCGAAGTACAGCTTCTCGACCGAACCGTCGGCGCCGCGGACCACGTCGAGCACCTCGCCGCGTTCGCGACCCGCAGCCGCGCGGAACCGGTCCACCCCGTCGGCCTCGAACCGTGTCTCGGACAGCGGCTCGTCCTCGGACAGGCGCGACCACAGCCGGCCCTCCCGGACGAAGAACGTGATCGGCGCGCCCTCGGACCACCACAGGCCGAGGAGCTCCTCGAGCTCGGGTCGCGGCTCCTCGGGGACCCACGCCGGCGCGAGCGTCGGCTCCGCGTCCAGGACGGCGTCGACGAGGTCGGTCGCGAGCGCGAGGGTGAGGGCGTTCGACGTGCAGTTGGCGAACACGACCGCGCCGACGCCGTCGCGGCGCCGGATGCGCAGTCCGGTGAGGAAGCCGGGCATCGCGCCGCCGTGCCCGACGTAGACGCGGTCACCGCGCCGGCCCATGCCGAACCCGAGCCCGTACGCGCCGGACCAGCCGTCGACGTCGGTCATGATGAGCGGCCGGCACATCTCCTCGACCGTCTCGGGAGCCACGACGCGGCCGTCCGGGGCGGCGACGTAGGCGGCGTAGCGCGCCAGGTCGGACACGGTCGACCACAGCCCGCCGAGCGGCGCCGTCGCGTTGAGCGTGAAGAGCGGCTCCTCGGTGGTGGTGCCGCGGTAGGGGTCGACCTGGTAGCCGTGCGCCCGGTCGGACGCCGGCGTCAGGCCCGTCCGGGACATCCCGAGCGGCTCGAGAACCCGCTCACGGACGACGTCCTCCCAGTCGCGACCGGTCACCGTCTCGACGACGTGGCCGAGCAGGCCGTAGGCGAGGTTGGAGTAGTGGAAGGCGTGGTGCGCCGGTAGCACCTGCTCGGCGTCCTCGACACCGGCGAGGAATGCCGCGCGCTCGGGCGCGGCGAGCGACTCCCAGATGTTCCCGACCGGTTCGCGCTGCAGGCCGGACGCGTGGGCGAGCATCTGGCGCAAGGGCACCCGGGCGTGACGGGTGCCCGGCAGGTACCCGCCGAGCTCGTCGTCGAGGCTGAGCAGACCGTCGTCGCGCAGCGCCATGACGACGAGCGCCGTGAACGTCTTGGTCACGGACCCGATGAGGTACTGGGTGTCGTCGTCGGCCGGGCGGGAGGCGGGGCCGAGCTCGGCGGACCCCACGTGGCCGGACCACACCAGAGCACCGTCGCGCACGACGCCCGCGCTCACCCCGGGCGAGCGCCAGGCGCGCTGCGCGGTGACGACGCGTCCGAGCAGGTCGCGGGCCAGGCCCGCCGACAGGGTGTCGGGGGCCTCGGCGGCCAGGCTCACTCCGCGGCCCGGAGGCTCATCGGGCCGTAGACGACCGAGTCGGCCTCGCGCAGCGTCACCGACTCGACGCCGTGGGCGAGCAGGTCGCGCCACGTCTCGCCGAGGTAGTTCTCGGCGTCGCTCTGGGTCGGGAAGCCGGTCGTGGCCAGGCCCTCCCCCGACATCGGCTCGCCGTGCGCGTCGAGGTACAGCCAGGACCAGTCTCCGCTCATGTCCGTCACCCTAGACGCACCCCGGTCGCGCGGTGCGCCGGCTCGTTTGACGGGCGGCCACCGCGCGTGCCACGGTTCGCGTATCCGATGGACGACGGGGCAAGCCGGTGCGACTCCGGCGCTGACCCGCAACCGTGACCCGCAGCCCCGCCCGACCAGGCGCCGCGGCGACAGCCGGAAAACCCGCGCCCGTCCGGCTCTGTGTCAGTCTGTCGTGGAATGCGGACCGGAGTCACCGACGACGGCTCCGCGGGGGGCTCGGGACGGTGTCCGACCGCGAGGAGGAAACCGTGTCCACCGTTCGTCGCACCCCCCTGCGGGTGCTGCTCGCCGCACTCGTCGCCGCCGCCGTCGCCGTCCTCACCACCGGCCCCGCGCAGGCCGCCGCATACCGCTTCTGGGGCTTCTACCAGCTGACCGACGGCGCGTGGTCGTTCGCCCGGAAGGGCCCGGACCAGACCACCCCTGCCGACGGCAGCGTCGACGGCTGGCGCTTCGCCGTCGGCGACGAGAGCGCGACGCGCTTCCCGCGGGCCGTGCTCGGCTTCGACGCGATCTGCGGCTCCACACCCGCGGTGTCCGGATCCAAGCGCGTCGGGCTCGTCGTGGACTTCGGCCGACCGGCCGACGCCGAGGACGGCGCCACCCCGCCTGCCCCGAAGGCCGTCTGCGCCGTCGTCCCCACTGCCGCCACGAGCACCGACGTGCTCGCCAAGGCGGGCGAGCTGCGCACCGAGAAGGGCCTCGTCTGCGCGGTCGCCGGCTACCCCGCCACCGGCTGCGGCGGTGAGGTCAAGCAGGTCAGCGCCGCCGCCAAGGCCGCCGACACCCCGGTGACAGTCGCCACGCCGGCCGCGTCGACGAGTGCCACCACCGCCGCGGCCAGCGCCCCGGTCGACGCCACGGCCCGGCCCGCGTCGTCGAGCACCGGCACGACCGTGGCCTGGGTCGTCGTCGCCCTCGTCGTGCTCGCCCTCATCGGCTACCTGCTCGTCCGCTCGCGGCGCCGCACCGGCGTCGACGGCTGAGCGGGGTGACCCGACGGCGATGCGGCTGCGCGCGCGGCTCCTGCACCCCGCGGCCTGGTGGCTGTGGGGCCTGGGCCTCGCCACGGCGGCGTCCCGCACGACGAACCCCGCCGTGCTGCTGCTCGTCGTCGCCGTCTGCGTCCTCGTCGTCACCGAGCGACGTGACCCGGCCACGCCCAACCCGCTCGCCGGGTTCCTCGCGATCGGTCTGGCCGTCGTCCTCCTCCGGGTCCTCGTGACCGCGCTCCTCGGCAACGGCGTCCACGGCGAGACCGTCCTCGTGACGCTTCCACGCGTTCCGCTCCCGGACTGGCTCTCCGGGATCCGTCTCGGCGGGCCGGTCGCGCTCGAGCCCCTCCTGTTCAGCCTCTACGACGCGCTGCGCCTCGCGGCCGTGCTCGCCTGCCTCGGCGCCGCCAACGCCCTCGCGTCACCGCGGCGGCTCCTGCGCTACCTGCCGGCGACGCTCTACGACGTCGGCACGGCCGTCGTCGTCGGGCTGACCTTCGCGCCGCAGCTGCTCGCCGACGCGCGCACGGTGCGCTCCGCGCGCACCCTGCGAGGGCGCGAGGGGCACGGCATCCGCGAGACGGCCCGCCTCGCCGTTCCCGTCCTCGAGACGGCCTTCGAGCGCTCGCTCGCGCTGGCCGCGTCGATGGAGTCCCGTGGCTACGGCCGCGCCGTGCGCAGCAGCGCCGGCACCCGCCGCCTCGCGAGCGGCCTCGCGCTGCTCGGTCTCCTCGGCGTCATCGGCGGCCTCTACGGCCTGCTCGACGCGTCGGCCGGCGGCACCCTCGGCCTGCCCCTGCTCGTCGCCGGGGCCGTCCTCGCGGCGAGCAGCCTCGTCGTGGGCGCCTCGCGTGACGGCCGGTCCGGCCACCGACGTGACCGGTGGGAGTGGCCGGAGTCCCTGACCGTCGTCCTCGGCAGCGCTCCTGCGGTCGTCCTCGTCGTGGCCGGCGTGCGCGGCTGGGACGGCGTCACGCCGCCCCAGCGCGTCGAGCTGCCCGCGGTGCCGCTGCTCACCGTGGTCGCGGTGCTCGTGGCGGCCCTGCCCGCCTGGCTCACGCCACGGCCGCGGGAGGCTGCACCGTGATCGCCTTCGACCGGGTCAGCGTCACCTACGCGGGCGCCGACGCCCCGAGCCTCGTGGACGTCACGCTCGAGGTGCCCGAGGGGGAGCTCGTCCTCGTCGTCGGGCCCACCGGCAGCGGCAAGTCGACGCTGCTGCGCACCGTCAACGGCCTCGTCCCGCACTTCAGCGGCGGCACCCTGTCCGGCCGGGTCGTCGTCGACGGCCTCGACACCGCGGCACACCGGCCGCGCGACCTCGCCACCGTCGTGGGGCTCGTCGAGCAGAACCCGTCGTCGACCTTCGTCACCGACGTCGTCGAGGACGAGGTCGCCTACGGCATGGAGACGATGGGCCTGGACCCGACGGCGATCCGCCGCCGCGTCGAGGAGACGCTCGACCTGTTCGGGCTCACCCCGCTGCGGGCGCGCGCCCTGGGCACCCTCTCCGGCGGGCAGCAGCAGCGGGTGGCCATCGCGGCCCTCTTCGCCGCCGGTCCGCGGGTGCTCGTGCTGGACGAACCCACCTCGGCGCTGGATCCCGTTGCCGCAGAAGAGGTCCTGGCCTCGCTGCACCGCATCGTGCACGACCTCGGGGTCACCGTCGTGCTCGCCGAGCACCGCCTCGAACGCGTCGTGCACCACGCCGACCGGGTCGTGCTCGTCGAGGACGGCCACGTGTCCGAGCTGCTCGAACCGGCCGAGGCGATGAGCCTGTCGCGCGTCTTCCCGCCCGTCGTGGGGCTGTCCCGGCTCGCCGGGTGGAGCCCCACGCCCCTGTCGATCCGCGACGCCAGACGCCGTGCCGCCTCGCTGCGGGAGACCCTCCGCCCGCGCACGCCGCCGTCCCGGCCCGGCCGACCCGGCGGCCCCTGGCCCGCAGGCACTGCGCTGTCGCTCGACCGGGTGACCGTGCGTCGGGCCGGACGCGTCGTCCTCGACGGTGTCGACCTCGAGGTGGCGCGTGGCTCGGTCACGGCCCTCATGGGGCGCAACGGCGCCGGCAAGTCGACGCTGCTCGGCGCGGTGGCAGCACAGCACCGGCTCGCGGGCGGGCGAGTCCGTGCCGGCTCCGCCACGGCGGACCCGCACACCCTGGCCGCTCGCGAACGGGTCGGCGTCGTCGGGCTCGTGCCGCAGCAGCCCGAGCTGCTGCTCTACGCCGACTCGGTCGCCGCGGAGTGCTCCGCGGCCGACGCCGACTTCGGTGTGCCCGCCGGCACCGCGGCAGCCGT
This sequence comes from Monashia sp. HAY1-5C, assembly GCF_056755255.1. Classification (NCBI taxonomy): domain Bacteria; kingdom Bacillati; phylum Actinomycetota; class Actinomycetes; order Micrococcales; family Intrasporangiaceae; genus Intrasporangium; species Monashia sp. HAY1-5C. The sequence continues at coordinate 11,756 of NZ_JBPGXG010000122.1, forward strand.
GCTCTCCCGCATCGGCGAGGGCATCGACCCCACGACCCACCCGCGTGACCTGTCCGAGGGGCAGCGGCTCGAGCTGGCCCTGGCCGTCATCCTCGCCGGCACCCCGGAGGTCCTCCTCCTCGACGAGCCGACGCGCGGGCTCGACTACGGCGCCAAGCAGCGTCTGTGCGGCCTCCTCGCCGAGCTGGCCGCGGCCGGCACGACGGTCATCGTGGCGACCCACGACGTCGAGCTCGCGGCCGAGGTCGCCGACCGCGTCGTCATCCTGGCCGACGGAGAGGTCGTGACCGACGGCCCCACGCGCGAGGTCCTCGCCTCCTCCCCCGCCTTCGCCCCGCAGGTGACCAAGGTGCTGCACCCGCAGACGTGGCTCACGGTGGCCGAGGTGGCCCGCGCCCTCGGGCGATCGGCATGAGCGCGCCGGCACCCGCACCCCGCGCCGTCCGGACGCTGCCGCCCGCCTCACGCCGGGTCATCCCGCTGCGCTGGCCGGCCGTCCTCGCGGTCGTCGCCGTGGGGCTCGTCGGGTTCGCCGCCTTCACGTGGCCGTTCTTCGCACCCGGTCAGGTGGCGGCCGACCACGGCAACGACGCGCCGTGGTTCTTCGCCCTGCTCCTGGGTCTGCTCGCCGTCGTGTGCCTCGCCGAGGTGACCGCCGGGCGGCTCGACGCCAAGACCGTCGCGGTGCTCGGCGTCGCGGCCGCCGCCGGCGGGGCACTGCGCCTGCTCAGCGCCGGGACGGCGGGGCTCGAGCCGATGTTCTTCGTCGTCGTCGTCGCCGGCCGCGTGCTCGGCCCCGGCGTGGGCTTCGTCTCCGGGTCCCTCGCCGTGACGACGGGAGCCCTGCTCACCGGCGGGGTGGGTCCCTGGCTGCCGTTCCAGATGGTGTGCTCGGGCGCCATCGGTCTCGGTGCCGGCCTGCTGCCCGTCGGGGACGGGCGCCGCGCCGAGCGGTGGGTCCTCGCCGCGTACGCCCTCGTCACGGGCCTCGGGTACGGCGCCGTCATGAACCTGTGGTTCTGGCCGTTCCTCGGGCCCGGCGCGCCCACGGGCATGGGTTTCGTGCCCGGCGCCCCGCTGCCGGACAACCTCACCCACTACGCCGTCTTCTACGTCTCCACCTCGCTCGCCTGGGACCTGCCGCGCGGCCTGCTCAACGCCGTCCTCGTCGTGCTGGCCGGGCCGGCGCTGCTGCGGGTCTTCCGGCGCGCCGCACGACGAGCGGCCTTCGACGCCCCGGTGCGGTTCGCGCCGCGGGCCGAGCCTGCCGAGGACCCGACGTGACCGCCCGCGCGGCGAGCACGACCCTCGTCACCGGGCCCGTGCGCAGCGGCAAGAGCCGCCACGCCGAGGACCTGCTGTCCGCCGAGAGCGACGTCACGTACGTCGCGACCGGGCCTGCTCCGGCGGCCGACGACGACGAGTGGCGCACCCGCGTCGAGGCGCATCGCGCCCAGCGGCCGGCCTCGTGGCGCACGGTGGAGACCTCCGACGTCGCGGGCGTCCTGCGTGCCGCCCGCGGACCGGTGCTCGTCGACTGCCTCGGCACGTGGCTCACGAGCGTCGTCGACGCGGTGGGCTGGGACGACCTCGCCGTCGCAGCGTCCGCCGTCCGTCTGCAGGGCGCAACCTTGATCGATTCCCTCTGCGCCGCAACCGTCCCCGTCGTCGTCGTGACGAACGAGGTGGGGTGGTCGCTCGTGCCGACGACGGCCTCCGGTCGCCTCTTCCAGGACGAGCTGGGCCGGCTCAACGCCGCGGTGTCCGCCGTGGCGGCGCGCGTGCACCTCGTCGTGGCCGGACGCGTCCTCGACCTCTCGCAGGGCCTCGTCGTGCCGTCGTCAGCCCGTCCACGGACTCTCGATGCGTGACGCCTGGCGCCTCTGCGTCGGCACCTTCACCGCCCTGCGCGTCGCGCCGCCGGATGCCGTCGGTCCCCGGGAGCTCGGCCTGGCGATGCTGCTCGCCCCCGTCAGCACGCTCGGCTTCGCCCTCGTGTGGGTGGTCCTCGGCGTCCTGGTGGTCCTCGGCGCGCTGCCGCCCGCGGTGGCGGCCGTGCTGGCCCTGGTGGTCGTGGCGCTCGGGTCGCGGGCCTTCCACCTCGACGGCCTCGCCGACCTCGCCGACGGCCTGACGTCCGGACACGAGCCGGCCCGGTCGCTCGAGGTGATGCGCCGCGGCGACACCGGACCGGCCGGGGCCGCGGCGCTCGTCCTCGTGCTCGGGCTCGACGCCGCCGCCCTGGCCGCGCTGCTGCCGACGTCCGCCGGCGTGGCGCTCGCCGTGGTGAGCCTCACCGCCAGCCGCCTCGCGCCGGCGGTGTGCGCCCGACGCGGGGTCCCGGCCGCGCGGGCCGAGGGCCTGGGTCTGTCTCTTATACACATCTGACGCTGCCGACGACGGA
>NZ_JBPGXG010000123.1:0-14111 GCF_056755255.1 Monashia sp. HAY1-5C
CGTGGACACCGAGCGAGTCCGACGCCAGCCACGTCGCCCTGGTCCCGGCCCGACAGCTGTCCGACACGGCCAAGGCCCTGGGCGCGTCCGGCTCGGTGTCCCTCGCCTTCGGCGCCGGCGGTGACGGGCTCATCGGCTTCGAGGCCGGCCAGCGTCGGACCACGACGCGCCTGCTCGACGGCGAGTACCCCAAGGTCACCTCGATCTTCCCGACGAGCGTCGACACCGAGGCCGTCGTCGAGACCGCCGCCATCGAGGAGGCCGTCAAGCGCGTCGCCCTCGTCGCCGAGCGCAACACCCCGGTCCTGCTCAAGTTCACCGACGGCCAGGTGGCCATCGAGGCCGGCACCGGGGACGACGCGCAGGCGTCCGAGGCCGTGGAGGCGACGCTCACCGGGCCCGAGATCCAGATCGCGTTCAACCCGCAGTTCCTCCTCGACGGCCTGCACGCCGTCGGTACCGCGTTCAGCCGGCTGTCGTTCACGCAGCCGAGCCGCCCCGCGGTGCTCTCCGGCCAGCAGGAGGTCGACGGCGAGCCCGACGCCTCCTACCGCTACGTCCTCATGCCGGTCCGCTTCGCCAGCTGACCGGCACGGCCCGGCGCGAGGCGTCCGACGGAACAGACGGGGTCCGACCGATCCGCCGGACCGGCCCGCGCCGGACGGTGAGCGTCCGTCCCGGACGTCGTCGGGTACGTCGTTCGCACCGGCGCGGACCGCCGGTGCGTCGGCTCACTCGGCAGGCGTAGCCTCGAACCGCTTGTGACTCTCCCCACCCTGTGCAGAAAGGCTCCCGACATGCAGCTCGGTCTGATCGGTCTCGGCAAGATGGGCGGCAACATGCGGGAGCGGTTGCGCCGCGCGGGTCACGAGGTCATCGGCTTCGACTTCAACCCCGACGTGCGCGACGTCGACTCGCTGCCCGACCTCGTCGAGTCCCTCGAGGCCCCGCGCGTCGTGTGGGTCATGGTCCCGTCGGGCGACCCCACGCGGAAGACCGTCGCCGAGCTCGGTGAGCTCCTCGACGCCGGCGACCTCGTCATCGACGGGGGCAACTCCCGCTTCACCGACGACTTCGAGAACGCGGACCTGCTCGGCGAGAAGAACATCGGCTACGTCGACTGCGGTGTCAGCGGCGGCATCTGGGGCCTGGAGAACGGCTACGGCCTCATGTGCGGCGGTGAGGAGAAGTGGGTCGAGCGGGCCATGCCGATCTTCGACGCCCTGCGCCCGGAGGGCCCGCGCGAGGAGGGGTTCGTCCACGCCGGTGAGGTCGGTGCCGGCCACTACACGAAGATGGTCCACAACGGCATCGAGTACGGCCTCATGGCCGCCTACGCCGAGGGCTACGAGCTGCTCGAGAAGAAGGACATCGTCAAGGACGTCCCCGGCGCCTTCAAGGCCTGGAGCCGCGGCACCGTCGTGCGTTCGTGGCTGCTCGACCTCATGGTCAAGGCGCTCGAGGAGAACCCGCACCTCGACGACGTCTCCGACTACACCAACGACTCCGGCGAGGGCCGGTGGACCGTCGAGGAGGCCATCGCGCTGGGCGTGCCGATGCCGGTCATCTCCAGCTCGCTGTTCGCCCGGTTCGCCTCGCGCCAGCAGAGCTCCCCGACGATGCAGGCGGTCGCCGCCCTGCGCGGCCAGTTCGGCGGCCACCAGGTGATGACCATCGCCGAGGGCGAGGAGCTGCGTCGCCGCACCGGCGCCGAGGGTTCGACCGTGCCGGCCCCCGCGGCCGCCCAGGAGAAGGAGAGCGCCCCGGCACACCCGAGCGCCGCCGACACCGACGCCGCGACGGCCGGTCCGTCCTCGGGAACCGGATCGACCGGTGGTGGCCAACCCGGCGGCGGCCCCACCTCCGGCACCGAGGACACCTCGGCCTGAGGCACCGCGCCCCGGCCGGCAGGATCCTGCCGGGCGGGGACGGTCCCCGCACCCGAGAGCCGGCCATCCTGACGTGCACGTCCGCCACCTGACCCTCAAGGACTTCCGCAGCTACCCGAGCGCCGAGCTCGCGCTGACGCCCGGGGTCACGACGCTGGTCGGGCTCAACGGACAGGGCAAGACCAACCTCGTCGAGGCGATCGGCTACCTCGCGACGCTGGGCTCGCACCGCGTCGCGACCGACCAGCCGCTCGTGCGGTTCGGGGCCTCGCAGGCGGTGATCCGCGGCGCGGTCGTGCGCGAGGACCGGGAGACCCTCGTCGAGCTGGAGATCACTCCCGGCCGGGCCAACCGGGCGCGCCTCGGTCGGTCGCCCGTGCGCCCGAGGGAGGTCCTGGGCACGGTGCGCACGGTGCTCTTCGCGCCGGAGGACCTCGCCCTGGTCAAGGGTGACCCCTCGGAGCGGCGTCGCTTCCTCGACGAGCTCCTCGTCCAGCGTCAGCCTCGGTGGCAGGGCGTCCGCTCGGACTACGACAAGATCCTGCGCCAGCGCAACGCGCTGCTGAAGTCGGCGGCTCCGGTGCTGCGCAAGGGCGGCCGGTACCGGCCGCGCCCCGGTGACGCCGGCAGCGACGAGGCGCGCGAGTCGGCGCTGCACACGCTCGGGGTGTGGGACGAGCACCTCGCGACCGTCGGCTCGCAGCTGGTCTACGCACGGCTGCGGCTGCTGCGCGACCTCGTGCCCGACCTCGCCGAGTGCTACGACGCCGTGAGCGCGGCCGCCTCGAACGCCCGGGCCACCTACCGCAGCTCCCTGCACGAGGAGCTCGGCGCGCGGATCGCGGCCGGCGAGGTGCCCGAGGCGGAGGAGCTGCGCAGCGGGATGCTCGACACCCTGGCGCAGCTGCGCGGCAGCGAGGTCGAGCGCGGCGTCACGCTCGTGGGGCCGCACCGCGACGACCTCGTCCTGTCCCTCGGCGAGCTGCCGGCGAAGGGCTACGCGAGCCACGGCGAGTCGTGGTCGTTCGCCCTGGGGCTGCGGCTCGCGGCCTACCACCTGCTGCGCCGCGACCTCGGTGACGACCCCGTCCTCGTGCTCGACGACGTCTTCGCCGAGCTCGACTCGGGTCGGCGCGAGCGGCTGGCCGCCCTCGTCGACGACTGTGAGCAGGTCCTCATCACCGCGGCGGTCGGGGCCGACGTGCCGGAGCGGCTGCGCGAACGCGGCGCCACCTTCGCCGTCGAGCTCGGTGCAGTGGCGGCGTGCACCGCGGTCACGCAGGACGAGAGGGAGCCGGCCGGTGAGTGACGCGGGCGGCATGGGAGATGCCGACGCCGTCCGGCCGGACGGGCCCGGCGGTGACGAGCCCGTACGCGACGACCTCTCCGAGGAGGTCGAGGGCGCCGAACCCGGACGCTCGGACACCGACACGCGGATCGCCGACGCCGCCGCGTCGGCCCTCGCCCGGGCGCGCGCCGCTGCGGCGGACAAGGGTCTGCGCCCCGGGATGAAGCCGCGCAAGCGGCGACGCCCGGTCGGCGAACCGACCCTGTCCGGCTCGGACCGCGACGGCCGCGACCCGACGCTGCTCGGCGACCAGCTCGACCGGCTCCTGCTCGACCGCGGCTGGCGGGTCGACGTCGCCGTGGGGTCGGTCATGGGTCGGTGGGCGCAGATCGTCGGACCGGACATCGCCTCCCACGTCGAACCGGCGACCTTCGTCGACGGCGTCCTCACGGTCCGGGCCGACTCGACGGCCTGGGCGACGCAGATGCGGCTGCTGGCCTCCTCCCTGCTCGCGCGGATCGAGGAGGAGGTCGGCGTCGGGGCGGTCAGCCAGCTGCGCGTCGTCGGCCCGAGCGCGCCCTCGTGGAGCCGGGGTTCGCGCCGCTCCCCCGACTCCCGCGGTCCCCGTGACACCTACGGCTGAGGTGGGTGGCGCTCGGCGGGCGGCTGTCGGTGACGCGGCGCAGACTGGCCCCATGAGCCCGACGCACCAGGAGCACGCGACGCACCCGACGCACCAGCGCTGCAGCATCATCCCGCCGTACATCCTCGAGGAGCTGGCCCGCAGTGCCGAGCCCGCCGTGGCGCAGGTGGCTCGCGAGGCGCTCGTGCACGACGAGTCGGTGCGCCGGGCACGCCGGACGCCGACGGCCCACGCGACCACGCGGCGTGCCCCGCGCCGCCGCCCGGAGGCGGCCGACACCTCTGCCGCCGGCCCGGAGCGGACCATCAGCGACGCGAAGGGCACCCAGACCACGCCGGGCACGACGGTCCGTGGCGAGGGTGCGGCGCCGAGCTCCGACGACGCCGTCAACGAGGCGTACGACGGGCTCGGCGCGACGTGGCAGCTGTGGTGGCAGGCCTACGAGCGCGACTCCCTCGACGGCAAGGGCATGCCGCTGCTCGCCACGGTGCACTACGGCCGCAACTACGACAACGCCTTCTGGGACGGCACCCAGATGGTGTTCGGCGACGGCGACGGCGTCATCTTCGAGCGGTTCACCAAGAGCCTCGACGTCATCGGCCACGAGCTGGCCCATGGCGTCACCGAGCACACGGCCGGCCTGCTGTACCAGGGGCAGTCCGGCGCGCTCAACGAGTCGATCTCGGACGTCTTCGGCGTGCTCGTCAAGCAGCACCAGCTCGGGCAGAAGGCCGAGGAGGCGGACTGGCTCGTCGGGGCCGACCTGCTCAACCCCTCGGTCAAGGGCCGGGCCCTGCGCGACATGCACCACCCCGGCACCGCCTACGACGACCCGCGACTCGGCAAGGACCCCCAGCCCGCCCACATGGACCACTACGTCGACGCCGAGGACGACAACGGCGGCGTCCACATCAACTCCGGCATCCCCAACCGGGCCTTCGTCCTCGCGGCGCTCGCCATCGGTGGCAACGCCTGGGAGGACGCCGGTCACGTCTGGTACTCCGTCGTGACGGGCGACGGGATCAAGGCCGACTGCGACTTCGCCACCTTCGCGGCCCTGACCGTCGACGCGGCGGCGGCCGCGCACGGCGACGGCTCGCTCCAGCACGTCGCCGTCCGCGACGCCTGGGAGCAGGTCGGGGTGCTCGCGTCGGCCGGGGGGGTACCCGCGTCGGCCGACACCGGTTCGGGCGGAGCCGGCGAGGAGGCGCCGACGCCGCGCGACCCGGGGCACGGCGAGGCTCCCGGGCCCGACGCGGCGCTCGTGCTCCGGCGCAGCGGAGGTTTCGCCGGGCGGGTCCGCGAGCGGTCGCTGACGATCGGCGAGCTGCCCGAGCGCGACGCGCGGGACTGGCAGCACCTCCTCGCGGCGCCGACCCTCCAGCGCATCGCCGCCGCGGTCGAGCGCGACTACCCCGACGCCTACGTCTACTCGGTCGTCTGCGACGAGGTGGGCTGCAACGTCACGGTGGCCGAGCCGCACCTGCCCGAGGCCATCCACTCCCTCTTCGAGCGGACCCTCTCCGAGGGTTGAGACGCCCGGTCCGGGCTGCTACCTCGCGATCCGCCACGTCGTGAGAAGGCACCTGAGGCGCGCTGGGGGGCCGGGTCGTGATCCTCCCCCCGGATCAACGGGGTTTCGGGCCGGAAAGTGGCCCTCCCGGGCGTCTGCGGGGCACGGTCGCGCCGCGCGGACCGGTAAGATGAAGGGGACTCGGCTCGACCGTGCCGTCTGACACGGGGCGAGCCGTCCCGATGTCACCGACCGGTGACGCAGACGCGTGTCGCCCAGGTTCACGAGGCGTCCGCGTCGACGTGCGAAGAGGAGAGACGTGTCCGAGGCCGACCAGACGCCCCAGAATCCCATCGACGCCGCGGCATCGACAGTCGGCACCACTTCCGCCCCCTCCGCGGCCGAGCCACCCGCCGACCTCCGGCCCAACGGCGTCGACTACGACGCGAGCGCGATCACGGTCCTCGAGGGCCTCGAGGCGGTCCGAAAGCGTCCGGGCATGTACATCGGCTCCACCGGCCCTCGCGGCCTGCACCACCTCGTCTACGAGATCGTCGACAACTCCGTCGACGAGGCGCTGGCCGGCTACGCCACCACCATCGACGTCACCCTCCTGGCCGACGGTGGCGTGCGGGTCAAGGACGACGGTCGCGGCATCCCCACCGACATCCACCCGGTCGAGAAGATCAGCGCCGTCGAGCTCGTCCTGACCCAGCTGCACGCGGGCGGCAAGTTCGGCGGTGGCGGCTACAAGGTCTCCGGTGGCCTGCACGGTGTCGGCTCCTCGGTCGTCAACGCCCTGTCGAAGACCCTGAAGGCGGCGGTCCGCCAGAAGGGCCACGTGCACCGGATGAGCTTCACGATGGGCGTGCCCGACGGGCCCCTGCGACAGGAGGAGGCCACCGACGAGACCGGCACGACGATCACCTTCTGGGCCAACTCCGACATCTTCGAGTCGGTCGACTACGACTTCGAGACGCTGCGCGCCCGGTTCCAGCAGACGGCCTTCCTCAACAAGGGCCTGACGATCAGCCTCACCGACGAGCGGGTGCAGGCCACGGCCGACGACGACGTCGACCTCGACGAGCTCGAGTCCGACCTCACCGAGGTCGAGGCCGACCCGGACAGCGAGGACGGCTCCCACGCGTCGGCCCCCGCCGGCGAGAAGAAGACCGTCACCGCCAAGAAGGTCACCTACCGGTACGACGGCGGCCTCGTCGACTACGTCAACCACATCAACAGCAGCAAGCGCAGCGAGCCGGTCCACCCCGACGTCATCTCCCTCGAGGTCGAGGACGAGGAGCGGATGCTCTCGCTCGAGCTGGCGATGCAGTGGACCACGGCCTACTCCGAGTCGGTCCACACCTACGCCAACAACATCAACACCCACGAGGGCGGCACCCACGAGGAGGGCTTCCGCGCGGCGCTGACCAAGCTCGTCAACGACTTCGCGCGCCGGCAGAACCTCCTCAAGGACAAGGACGAGAACCTCACCGGCGACGACGTGCGCGAAGGCCTGACGGCCGTCATCTCGGTCAAGCTCGGCGAGCCGCAGTTCGAGGGCCAGACCAAGACCAAGCTCGGCAACTCCGAGGTCAAGGGCTTCGTCCAGCGCGCCATGACCGACGAGTTCGGCCACTGGCTCGAGGCGCACCCCAACGAGGGCAAGGACATCGTCCGCAAGTCGGTGCAGGCCGCCGCCGCACGGATGGCCGCCCGCAAGGCCCGTGAGGCGACGCGTCGCAAGGGCCTGCTCGAGTCCGGCGGCCTGCCGGGCAAGCTGAAGGACTGCCAGAGCAAGGACCCGAGCATCTCCGAGGTGTTCATCGTCGAGGGCGACAGCGCGGGCGGCTCGGCGACGCAGGCCCGCAACCCGCACACGCAGGCGATCCTGCCGATCCGCGGCAAGATCCTCAACGTCGAGAAGGCCCGCATCGACAAGATCCTCGCCAACAACGAGGTGCAGGCGCTCATCTCCGCGTTCGGCACCGGCATCGGCGAGGACTTCGACATCGACAAGGCGCGCTACCACAAGATCGTCCTCATGGCCGACGCCGACGTCGACGGCATGCACATCCGCACCCTGCTGCTGACGCTCCTGTTCCGGTTCATGCGCCCGCTCATCGAGGCCGGCTACGTCTACCTCGCGCAGCCGCCGCTGTTCCGCCTCCGGTGGAGCAACGCCGACCACCAGTTCGCCTACTCCGACAAGGAGCGTGACGGCCTGAAGAAGCTCGGCGAGGAGAAGGGCTGGCGCCTGCCGAAGGACAACCCGATCCAGCGCTACAAGGGTCTCGGCGAGATGAACTACCAGGAGCTGGGCGAGACGACGATGGACCAGAACACCAGGACGCTGCTCCAGGTCACCCTCGACGACGCCGCCAAGGCCGACGAGGTCTTCGCCGTCCTCATGGGCGAGGACGTCGAGTCGCGTCGCACGTTCATCCAGAAGAACGCGCACGACGTGAAGTTCCTCGACATCTGACCGCCCACGCGGGCCGGCCCGTGACGTTCCACGTGAAACGTCCTGCCGTCGGCTCCCCACGCACCCAATCCGCCTGACAGACAAAAGGATCTGACGTGAGCGACGACCTGCCTCCCATCGAGCCGCCGATCGGGCCCGACTCCGACGGGGACGACGTCACCGAGACCCCGGAGGAGAACGTCGACGCACGCGCGGTCGTCGCGCGTGAGCCCGGCCAGCACGACCGCGTCGAGCCGGTCGACCTCAACACCGAGATGCAGCGCAGCTACATCGAGTACGCGATGTCGGTCATCGTGTCCCGCGCGCTGCCGGACGTGCGCGACGGCCTGAAGCCGGTGCACCGCCGCATCGTCTACGCGATGTACGACGGCGGCTACCGGCCCGACCGGGGGTTCAACAAGTGCGCCCGCGTCGTCGGCGACGTCATGGGTCACTACCACCCGCACGGCGACTCGGCGATCTACGACGCCCTCGTCCGCCTCGTGCAGGACTGGTCGCTGCGCTACCCGCTCGTGCAGGGCCAGGGCAACTTCGGCTCGCGCGGCAACGACGGCGCGGCCGCCCCGCGGTACACCGAGTGCCGGATGGCCCCGATCGCCATGGAGATGGTCCGGGACATCGAGCAGGACACCGTCGACTTCGTCCCGAACTACGACGGCAAGACGATGCAGCCTGCGGTCCTGCCGAGCCGCTTCCCCAACCTGCTCGTCAACGGTTCCGCCGGCATCGCCGTCGGCATGGCCACGCAGATCCCCTCGCACAACCTGCGCGAGGTCGCCGCCGGCGCCCAGTACTACCTCGACCACCCCGACATCGCGCGGGAGGAGCTGCTCGAGGCGCTCCTCGGCATCATCAAGGGCCCCGACTTCCCCACCGGCTCACTCATCATGGGCCACCGCGGCATCGAGGACGCCTACCGCACGGGCCGCGGCTCGATCATCATGCGGGCGGTCGTCAACGTCGAGGAGATCCAGAACCGCCAGTGCCTCGTCGTCACCGAGCTGCCGTACCAGGTCAACCCCGACATGCTCGCGCTCAAGATCGCCGACCTCGTCAAGGACGGCAAGATCGCCGGCATCTCGGACATCCGTGACGAGACCTCGGGCCGCACCGGCCTGCGCATCGTCATCGTCCTCAAGCGCGACGCCGTCGCCAAGGTCGTGCTCAACAACCTGTACAAGCACACGCAGCTGCAGACGACCTTCGGTGCGAACATGCTGGCCCTCGTCGACGACGTGCCGCGCACGCTGCCGCTCGACGGGTTCATCCGGCACTGGGTCGACCACCAGATCGAGGTCATCGTCCGGCGCACGCGGTTCCGGCTGCGCAAGGCCGAGCAGGAGATCCACATCCTGCGTGGTCTGCTCAAGGCCCTCGACATGCTCGACGAGGTCATCGCCCTCATCCGCGGGTCGCGCACCGTCGACGTCGCGCGCGCGGGCCTCATCGAGCTGCTCGCCATCGACGAGGACCAGGCCAACGCCATCCTCAACATGCAGCTGCGCCGCCTCGCCGCCCTCGAGCGCGAGAAGCTCCAGTCCGACCACGACGAGCTGCAGGCCCTCATCGACGAGTACAACGCGATCCTCGCCTCGCCGGAGCGTCAGCGCCAGATCGTGTCGGAGGAGCTGCAGGCGATCGTGGACAAGTACGGCGACGAGCGACGCACCGAGATCATCCCCTTCGACGGGGACATGTCGATGGAGGACCTCATCCCCGAGGAGGACGTCGTCGTCACCATCACGCGCGGCGGCTACGCCAAGCGGACGCGCGTGGACCAGTACCGCGCGCAGAAGCCGGGTGGCAAGGGGGTCCGGGGCGCGTCGCTGCGCGGCGAGGACATGGTCGAGCACTTCTTCGCGACCACGTCGCACCACTGGCTGCTCTTCTTCACCAACCTCGGACGCGTCTACCGGGCCAAGGCCTACGAGCTTCCAGAGGGCGGCCGCGACAGCAAGGGCCAGCACGTCGCGAACATCCTGGCGTTCCAGCCCGGTGAGCAGATCGCGCAGGTCATGGCGCTGCGCTCGTACGACGACGCGCCCTACCTCGTGCTCGCGACGAAGGCCGGCCTGGTCAAGAAGACCCGCCTGGCCGACTACGACTCCCCGCGCTCGGGTGGCCTCATCGCCATCAACCTGCGCGACGGCGACGAGCTCGTCGGTGCCTCGCTCGTCAGCGCCGAGGACGACCTGCTCCTCGTGTCCCGCAAGGGCATGTCGGTGCGCTTCCACGCCACCGACAACCAGCTGCGTCCGATGGGCCGCTCGACCTCCGGCGTCACGGGAATGAAGTTCCGCGGCGGCGACGAGCTGCTCGCGATGGCCGTCATCGAGGACGGCACCGAGCCCGACGTCTTCGTCGTCTTCGAGAACGGCATGGCCAAGCGCACCGCCGCGTCCGAGTGGAACCCCAAGGGCCGGGCCACGCTCGGCGTCGCGGTCGCCAAGATCACCGACCGCAACGGCGACCTCGCCGGCGCTCTCACGACGACGGGTGACGACGAGCTGCTCGTGGTCTTCGAGCGCGGCAACATCGTGCGGGCGACGACGGCCGGCATCGCCCGCAAGGGCCGCAACACCCAGGGCGTCATCCTCGTCAAGCCGGGCAAGAACGACCGCGTCGTCGCCATCGCGCGCAACCCCGAGAAGGAGGAGGAGGCCGTCGACGAGGGCGCCGAGCCCTCGACGGGTGACGGCACGACCGGCGACGGTCCGGGGACGGGCAGCGTGTCGGTCTCGGCGGCGCCCAGTGCGCCCGCTGCGGTTCCCGGGCCCGATGGCGTACCGTCGGACGAAACCTCGGGTGACGAGGGTGGTTCGTCCGATGGTGACAACGGAGGTGACGCATGAGCGCGACGAGCTCTGACGGCCCGCTCGGGGCGACGGGGTACGGCGCCGGAGACGCGTCGGTGTCGTCGGGTGCCGACTACTACGGCTCCTCGGGCTCGAGCGGCGCGTCCGGGGCGTCCGGCGCGTCGGGGGCGGCTCGCTCCGCCCGGCCGGGTGACACGTCGCTGTCCCGCGGCGCCGTCACCACGCGCACCGGTCCCCAGCCCCGCGTCGGCGGCGGCTCCGGTGCCGGGCCCGCGACGGCGGCCACGGCCGCGGTGCGCCCCACGGGCGCGGCCCGCAAGGCCAAGGGCCCCCGACGCGTCCGCCTGGCGGTGGCCCGCGTCGACCCGTGGTCGGTCATGAAGATGAGCTTCCTGCTCTCGGTGGCGCTCGGCATCGCCGGCGTCGTCCTGACGGCCGTGCTGTGGATGATCCTGTCGACGATGAACGTGTTCACCGACATCGAGGGCGTCCTCCAGTCGCTGCAGACGACCACGTCCGACCCGTTCTCGATCAAGGACTACGTCGGCTTCGGCCGCGTCGTGTCGCTCTCGATCGTCATCGGTGTCATCGACGTCATCCTCATGACGGCCATCGCCACCGTCATGGCCTTCCTCTACAACATCTGTTCCGCCCTCGTCGGTGGCGTGCAGCTGACGCTGACCGACGACTGACGCACTCACCCGTCCGGTGCTCCGCGTCCCGCGGACCCGCACCGACTCCAGGACGACGGCACCCGCCCCCACGGGCGGGGGCCGTTTTGGAGTCAGTGCGGGGCATCCGGTAACGTTTCCCCTCGCGTCCGGTCATCAGCCCAGACGTCGGATCCGACGGGTTCGACCGGCCGCGCGAAGGTGACGATGGGCCTATAGCTCAGACGGTTAGAGCGCTTCCCTGATAAGGAAGAGGTCACAGGTTCAAGTCCTGTTAGGCCCACCATCACCGTCACCACGGAGAGGATCCCTCGAATGCTCAAGCGTCTCGCCCTCGTCGGTGGAGCCGTCGCCGGCATCGTCTTCCTGCGACGCAAGGCCAAGCAGCAGCAGGCCGAGCAGGACCTGTGGACGCAGGCCACCGACGACGTCTCGGCCCCCTCGGCCGGGCCCGTGACGACGCCGGACGCCCCGGTCTCGCACGACGAGGCCACCACGTCGTCCTGATCCTCCCTTGCTTCACCCGCCGGACTCGTCCGGCAGCCAGGGGCCATGGCGCAATTGGTAGCGCACCTGCTTTGCAAGCAGGGGGTTAGGGGTTCGAGTCCCCTTGGCTCCACCACTTCCCACCTGGGCAAATGCCCGCCGGTGTCACCGGACCCCTCGGCACCCGACGGTCGATCCTGACAAACTGCCTGACTACGCGGCGTCGTCATCGTCGTCCTCGCGCCCGCTGTTCAGTGCCGGAAACACGGTGTCCATCACGCTGGCGCCGGCCTCGAGCACCGGGCGTAGCTCGTGCCGGTAGACCAGTTCGGTGACCGCCGTTCCCGAGTGGCCCATCAGGCGCGAGATCTCCTCGATAGCCAGTCCGCGCTCGGACAGGATCGACACGAACGAGTGCCGCAGCTCGTACGGTGTCCACTGCTTGGGGTCGAGCCCTGGCACCTGCGTCAGGGCGTCCCGGAACATCCGTCGCACGTTGTGCGCGTCCTGCTCGGTCCCGACCCGCGAGGGGAAGACGAGGTCGTGGTCCTGCCAGCGGGTGCCCGCGGCCTTCGACGCCACCGCTTGGTCCTGCCGGTGCCGTTTGAGCACGGCGACGACGTACCCAGAGATCGCCAGCGTTCGGCGAGACTTCCGCGTCTTCACGTCGCCGCCGACCCGGACTGACCGCCACACCTCCACATGTGGGACCTCCCCGCCGTCCTCGGCAAGATGCACCCGAGACCAGCGCAGAGCCCGAACCTCCTCCGGGCGCAGCCCGACGAGCAGCGACACCACGATGTATGCGTGCATGTGATGGCGCCGCGTCTTGTCCAACACGTCGGATGCCTGCTGCAAGGTGAGTGACTTGGATGGGCGACCCGGCCGGCCCTTGGGCGCCGGGCAGAGTTCGACGACGTTGCGCTCCACCAGGCCGCGCTTCATGGCCCGTCGCACCGAACGACTCAGCACCGAGCGAACCTGCTTGAGCGTGGAGGTCGACAGGTCCGCTGAGAGCGCCACGAGCCACCGGTCCACCTCATCCGGGCGCAGATCCTTCAAGCGCCGACCGCCCAAAGACGGCTTGATGTGCAGGCGGTACTTCTCCTCGTTGCCCTCCCTGGTCTTCTCGCCGACGCTAGAACGCTCGAACTCAAGCCAGTCCTCGACGGCTTGAGCAACCGTGACCCGGTGAGCAGCAGGCGCCAGCCCCGCCTCGTGTTCCCGGACTCGCTCACGGAGAGCCCGCAGCGCGGCCGACTCACTCTTCCCCGAGCCGGTCTTGACGATGCGACGTCCACGGCCGTCGTAGCCAACGGTCTTCTCCGCGATGAATCGTTGCCGCCTCTCATCCCAACGGAGGCCACCCTCACCACGGGGGCGGCGCGCCTTGTCCAGTCCTGTAGTCACGCCGCCGCCCCAAGAGACGCGACGTACTCGTCGAGCGCCTGGACTGGCACGAGCCGCCGGCGACCGACCTTGACCGTGCGCAGCCGGCCAGACCGGATCAGCTCGTAGATCACTGACCGACTGATCCGCAGCGCTTCGGCTGCTTCGTCCACCCGGTACAGCACAGGGGGAATCACCGCCGTCTCACTCGCACGCTTCCCCATCGCTAATCCCCTTTGCTCTCAGTGGTTTCGGTCGTGCTTCTGCTCGGCTCTCCATGCGGCGTACTCGCGGGCGCGGGCGGCTGCGGCGTCGGCCAGGGCGGCGTCTCCGGTGTTCTGCCAGCCGGTGCCGAGGTAGGTCCACGAGCCGATGACGAGGGTGGTTTCCTCCTCGTCGTCGCACATGAGGCGGCGCTCGAGGTCGGCGGTGTCGATCGGCTGACCGGTGCGGGCGGACTCGGCGGCGAGGGCCTGCCAGCGGCGACGGGCCCGACGAAGCCGACCGAGGGTCACGCTGTACCGGCGAGACTTGGAGGAGAAGTGGCCCCGGAAGCCGAGCATGTGGGCCCACTTGCCGATCAGCGCGTACGGGTCGACATGGTCGTAGTTCCCGATCGCGCGGGCGTCTCGGGTGCGCCGGTCGGCGTGGCCGGCGAGGCGTCGGCACTGCCAGCGGATCCGGGCGTAGTGGGCGTTCCACGACGCGTCGCCGCCGTGGTCGCCCTGGCGTTCGGTCGTGTCGGAGACGGCCTTGGTTGCGTACTTGGCGAGGTAGCCGGCGACGCGTTCGACGTCCTCCCCCGTCAGGCCGTCCTCGGGCTCGGCATCGAGGTGGGGGCGGTGCGCGGAGCGGACCACGCGGATGTCGAGCTGCTTGCCGAACCGGAGCACCCGTTCGGGCGACTCGGGGGTCGGCGACGGGGCGGTGT
>NZ_JBPGXG010000124.1:0-14097 GCF_056755255.1 Monashia sp. HAY1-5C
ACCCAGCACGGCGAGATGCTCGGCACGCCGAACTACATCAGCCCCGAGCAGGCGCTCGGTCATGCGGCCACCGGGTCGAGCGACCTGTACGCGCTCGGTGTCGTCGGCCACGAGATGCTCGCAGGCAGGCGCCCGTTCGACCGGGGCACCCCGATCGCGACGGCCCTGTCGCACGTCAACGAGCCGCCGCCGCCACTGCCCGACTCGGTGCCGCAGGACCTGCGCGACCTCATCGCCGACTGCCTCCAGAAGGACCCGGAGCTGCGCCCCCCGAACGCGGCAGCGTTCGCCTTCCGCCTCGGCCTCGGCGACCACGAGGTCGTCGGACTGGCGCTCGGGCTGGCCCAGGCGATCACGGGTCAGGTCGTCGACCAGGAGCCCGAGCCCACGCAGGCGATGCCGACTCCGGTGGTCGCGCAGGACTGACGCGTCCGGGCCTGCGAACCTACGCTGGGGTGATGGCGACCCTGCCGCTGTTCCCGCTCGGGACCGTGCTCCTGCCCGGAGCGCGTCTGCCCCTGCAGATCTTCGAGCCGCGCTACGTCGCGCTGCTGCGTGACCTGCTCGCCGCGCAACAGCAGCGCTCGCCGGTCTTCGGCGTCGTCGCGATCCGCGAGGGCTACGAGGTCGGCGACGAAGGCGTGCTGTCCCTGCACCCGGTGGGGTGCGGCGCCCTGCTGACCCAGGCGGCGGCGCTCGAGAACGAGCGGTTCTTCGTCGTGTCCGAGGGCACGCAGCGGTTCCGCCTCGACGTTGTGGACCCCTCTGCCGGGACTCCGTACGCGACGGGCGAGGTGACGTGGCTCGACGAGGTCGAGGGCGATGCCGTCGCGGTGGCCGAGCTCGGGGCCCGGCTGCGCGCCGAGCTGCTCTCCTTCGCGACGACGGTCGGCGCGAAGGACCTCGACATGCCGGGCGACGACCGGCTGCTGTCCTACGCCGTGCCGCAGACCGTGAGCCTCGACGTCGGCGACCGCCAGCGCCTGCTCGAGTGCGTGGACACCGAGTCGCGGCTGCGTCTCGGGCTCGAGCTCGTGCGTCGCGAGAAGGAGTTCGCGGCGACGCTCGGGGCCGTGGCCAACCCGTCGGCACCGCCACCGAACCTCAACTGACGCCTCAGGCGAGCGCCGTCCACAGCTCGACGACGACCACCCAGGTCGCGAGGGCGCACCCGGCCACGAAGGTGAGGTTCCACAGAACGCGCGGCACGTGGGTCAGCTGGGCCAGGACGGCCGGGTCGCTGGCCGTCGAGCGGTCCGCGAGGACCGCGAGCAGGTGGCGCCACGCGCCGACGAGCAGCACGACGCCGAGCCCGACGAGCACCCGCGGTTGGAGGGTGTCGTCCCGCCACCACCACAGCCCCGCCGACCCGGCGATCACGACGACCATGACGAGGACGGTCAGCGCCGACCGCACGCGGAGCAGTGCGAACAGGAGCACGGCCAGGCCGGTGGTGACGAGGGGCGCCGACCAGCCGCGGCCGGCGGCCCAGACCATGAGTGCGCCGACGAGTGCAGGTGCCGGGTAGCCGGCCCACGTCGACGCGGCGCGACCGGGCCCGCGCGCTGGCCCCCGGGTCACGGCGTGGCCGGACATGTCCCCGCGCAGGACGAACCCGGTGAAGCGGCGGCCGACGAGGACACCGACGACCGCGTGGCCGAGCTCGTGGACCAGGGTGACCACGAGTCGGACGACCCGCCACAGTGGTGCGACCGCCACGAGCAGGAGCGCGATGCCGAGCACGACGAGGATGCTCGTCGTGCCGATCGCGATGTCGGCGGCCGTCGGTACGACACGGTCACGGACGGCATCGAGGACGTCCACGGACACGAGAACCTAGCCGATGCCGAAGCCGGACCAGCCGGCATCCCGCGCCCACTCCCCGGGGTCGCCGACGTCCTCGCTCCGTCCGCGCGTCGCGTGGCGGGGCGGGCGGCCACGGGTGACCCCCGCGGCGCTCAGCATTGCTCCGCCTGACGAGCCACCCTGCCTGATGCGCCGGCTGGCTCACCTCGTGGAGCAATGCTGAGCGCCCGGGGTGTCCCGGTCCCGCTGCGGCGTGTCATCGCGCGTCCGACGACGCGACCTCCTCGACGCCGCGCGCGAGGCGCTCGATGTCGTCGGCGTTCGTGTACGGCGCAAGCCCCGCGCGCACGCCCCCGACCGCGCCGAGGCCGAGGTGGTGGCTGCACTCCCACGCGTAGAAGTGGCCGGCGGGCGCGTTGACACCGCGCTGGGCGAGGGCGAACCGGACGTCCTGCGGGTCATGACCCTCGAGCGTGAACAGCAGGGTCGGCGTCCGACGCTTCGCGTTGCTCCACATCGTGAGCCCGGGCACCGCCCGCAGCCGCTGCTCGAGCACCGCGAGCAGGGCGTCCTCGTGCGCCTCGAGGGCGGCGAACGACGCGACGAGCGCCTCACGACGCGTCCGCCCGCTCGACGCCGTCACCGTGGCCGCACCGTCGAGCGTCGCGAGGAAGTCGACCGCGGCCGTCGTGCCGGCGAGGAGCTCGTACGGCAGCGTGCCGAGCTCGAAGCGCTCCGGCACGGTGTCGGTGGACGGGACGAGCTTGGCGGGGCGCAGCGTCTCGAGCAGCTCGGGTCGGGCTGCGAGCGCGCCGAGGTGCGGCCCGAGGAACTTGTACGGCGAGCACACCCAGAAGTCCGCGCCGCTGGCCGGCACGTCGGTGGCCACGTGCGCCGTCGCATGCACGCCGTCGACCCAGAGCAGGGCCCCGACCCCGTGCGCGACCTCGGCGACCGCCGGCACGTCGGGGCGCGTGCCGATGAGGTTCGACGCGGCGGTGACGGCCACGAGCCGGGTCCGGTCGCCGACGACGGCAGCGACGTCCGACACGTCCAGCTCGCCGGTGGCCGGGTCGAATTCGACCCAGCGGACCGTCGCACCGCGGGACTGCGCGGCCAGGACCCACGGGCGGACGTTCGCGTCGTGGTCGAGGCGGGAGACGACGACCTCGTCGCCCGGCACCCACGCCGCCGACAGGGTCCGCGCCAGGTGGAACGTCAGCTCGGTGGCGCTGCGACCGAAGACGATGCCGGAGGGGTCGGCGCCGAGCAGGTCGGCGACCGCTGCCCGCGCGGCGAGCACCACCGCGTCGGCCCGCCGCTCGGCCGCGGTCACGACGCCGCGGTTGGAGATCGCCGAGGTCATCGTGGCGGCGACCGCCTGGGCCACGACGTCCGGCGTCTGGGAGCCACCCGGGCCGTCGAAGTGGGCGGCGCCCTCGCGCAGGGCCGGGAAGTGCGCGCGGACGCGCTCGACGTCGTAGGGCATGCCCCGAGACTAGGCCGACCCCGAACGCCCGAGACCTCGAGCATCCGGGGCCGGTGTCGTCTCGGCCACGGGGGGCGTCAGTCGGTGACGCGTCCGTCCTCGA
Source organism: Monashia sp. HAY1-5C (assembly GCF_056755255.1). NCBI lineage: Bacteria > Bacillati > Actinomycetota > Actinomycetes > Micrococcales > Intrasporangiaceae > Intrasporangium > Monashia sp. HAY1-5C. Next base: position 3,399 of record NZ_JBPGXG010000124.1, read on the forward strand.
AGAGGCGCGGCACCCGGTGGTTCGCCACGAACCGGTCCTCCGGGTCGAACGCCGACCGGATCCCCTTGAGCTGCAACCAGGTCAGCTCGTCGAACGCCGACCGGGCGTCGGTCGGCTCCTCGGCGAAGTTGAGGTACGTCCGCCCGGACTCGAACGGGCGCATCGCCGTGACGAGGCGGTCCGCGTCGGTCCGGCCCCGGGCCGCGAGCTCCGGTGTCGCAGCGATGCCGACGGCGAACAGCGCATGGTCCGCGTCGAGGCTCGACAGCGCGCCGCCGCCCTCGACCGGCCGGGCCAGCGCCCCTCCGAGCTGCCGAAGCTCGGTGGACAGCAGCGACGTGCCCGAGTCGGGACCGGACTGCTCGAGCAGCGTGTCGACCGCCGCGTCGGTGAGGGTACCGAGCATCGTCGAGCCGGACACAGCCGGCGTCGGGCCCTCCGGGTCCATGTGGAGGCGGGGCAGCGCACGAGCCGGCACGCGGTCGAAGGTGTCGATCTCCGGGCCGAGGCCCCGCAGCAGCGACAGGACCGAGCGTGCATCCGCGTCGCAGCCGACGACGGCGCCGTCGACGACGACGAGCGACCGGCCCCGCAGCGGCTCGGGGATCGTCGGCAGCGGCGGCAGGTTGAGCAGCCGCAGCGACGTCGAGACGCAGTCGGGCGCATCGGAAGCCCAGTCGGCCCACCGGCGCACGACGCGGTCGGCGTGCCGCACGTCCCACACCAGCATGCCCGCGTACGCCGTCTCGATCGGGTGGAGGCGGAACTCGATCGCCGTGACGACGCCGAAGTTCCCGCCGCCACCACGCAGCGCCCAGAACAGCTCGCGGTTCTCCGACGCGTCGGCGCGCACGTGCTCGCCGTCTGCGGTGACGAGCTCGACCGCCGTCACGCTGTTCGATGCCAGGCCGAGCTTGCGTGCGTACCAGCCGATCCCGCCGCCGAGCGTGTACCCGGCGATGCCGACGTCGGGCGAGCTCCCGTGCAGGGCGGCGAGCCCGTGGTCGGCGGCCGGCTCGGTGGCGTCGACCCAGATGGCGCCGCCTTCGACGCGTGCGACGCGTCGCACGGCGTCGACGGTGACGGCGCGCATCTCGTGCATCTTCACGAGGACGACGTCCTCGAGGCCGTGCGCGACGAGCGGGCCGGCGTTGTGGCCGGTGCTCTGGGCCGCGACGCGGAGGCCGTCGGCTGCGGCCGCACGGACGGCGGTCTGCACGTCGGCGACGGTGCGCGGGACGACGACCGCGGCCGGACGCTGGTCGACGGCGACGTTCCAGGGCAGCCGGGCCGCGTCGTAGCCGGCGTCGCCCGGCAGGTGGACGGGAAGCTGGACCGCACCCGGGCGCAGCTCGGCGAGGCTCGTGGCTCGCGCGACGTCCGCGGCTGGGGTGGTGATGTCGATGGTCATGGTGTGGCTCCTCGATGTGGTGTCGGGTGCCCGCCCCGCGGGGTCGTGCGGGACGGGCATCGACGGGTCAGAGGCGCAGTCCCCGAGCCAGATACATCCCGAGCGAAAGGTCCGGGTTCGTCCCGTGCGTCGCGACACCGGGGACGGGCGCGCCGTCCCGGCCCCGGTGTCGGTGCCCGGGTGCATGCTGGGGTGATGGCAGACGACACGACGAAGACCGCGCACGACCTCCTCGTCGACGGCTTCGGCCGCATCGAGGAGGGCGTCCCCGCCGTCGTCGACGGGCTCTCCGTCGACGAGCTGCTCTGGCGTCCCGACGCCGACGCCAACCACGTCGCCTGGCTCGTGTGGCACCTCGCGCGCCAGCAGGACGACCAGGTGGCCCACCTCGCCGGCACCGACTCGGCCTGGCTCGGCGACGGCTGGATGGACCGCTTCGGCCTGCCCTACCCACCCGAGACCCACGGCTGGAGCATGAGCAGCGCCGACGTCGGGCGGTTCACCGTCGCCGACCCCGGCCTCTTCGCGGCCTACCAGGGCGCCGTCCACGAGCGCACCCTCCAGCTGCTCGACGGGCTCGACGCCGACCGCTACGCCGAGGTCATCGACCCTCGCTGGGACCCTCCCGTCACCGTGGGGGTGCGGATCGTGTCGGTCCTCGACGACGCCGCCAAGCACCTCGGGCAGGCCGAGTACGTGCGCGGGCTGATCCTGCGCCGGCGCTGAGACCGCGGTGGCCACGCCCCTCCCGCGCTGGCTCCGGACCGTCTACGCGGCGCCCAACGCGCTCTACGACCACGGGCTCGGGTGGGTCCTCGGCCACCGCTTCCTCAGGGTCGAGCACGTCGGGCGGCGCACCGGGCGCACGTACACGGCGGTCGTCGAGGCGCTGCAGTACGACCCGTCCACCGGGGAGGCCGTCGCCATGGCCGGGTACGGCCGCCGCGCCGATTGGTTCCGCAACGTCAGCGCCGCGGGTTCGGCGCGCGTCGAGTTCGCCCACGGTCCCCGGCCGGCGGCGGTCCGGGTGCTCGGCGTCGACGAGGCGGCGGACGTGCTCGCCGGGTACGAGCGTCGCCACACCCTCCTGCGCCCGGTCCTGCGTCCGTACCTCTCCTCGCTCGCCGGGTGGCGCTACGACGGCTCGCCGGCGGCGCGGCGTCGTCTCGTCGAGCAGCTGCCGCTCGTGTCGTTCAGCCCGGCGGGCGCCCCGCTCCGGGCCTCCGAGACGCGGCGGGGCTGACGGGGCGGCGCGCGACGCCGGCGTCGTGTGACACGGGCCACCTCCCTGGCGAGACGGCCGTGCGGCGTACAGGAAGGCATGTCATCCTCGACGGGATGACCAGCCCGACCGCGCACCTGCACGCCGTCGACGCACCGAGCGCCGGCGCCGTCGCGCTGCCCCGTTCGGGCGGCAGCCAGCCGGCGCGCGAACGGCACCGCCACCACGAGACGCACGAGTGGGTCCGCGCCCGCCGCCTGCGCCTCATCGCCCGGGGTCGACGCGTCCGCCTCGCGGCCACGGTGAGCGTCGTCTTCGCCCTCGTCGGCGTCAACCTCGCCAACCACCTGCTCGGCTGGGACACCATGTGGCTCGGCCCGGTCGGTGCCGTCGCGCTCATCGCGTTCGCCCGCTGGCAGGGTCTGACCTGGCACCAGCTCGGCCTCGCCCGCCGCACGCACGCCCGCGGCCTCCGCTGGGGCCTCGGCGTGATCGGCGTCGTCGGCCTCGTGTACCTCGTCGGGGTGCTCCTGCCCTCGACCCGCACCGCCTTCCTCGACGCGCGCTACCACCTGCCGCCGGCGTCGGCCCTGCTCACGGCGTTCGTCATGATCCCGCTCGGCACGGTGCTGCTCGAGGAGGTCGCCTTCCGGTCGGTGCTCTGGGGCATGCTGTCGCGGCACGCGCGGATGTGGCAGGTGCTCCTCGGCTCCTCGATGCTCTTCGGGCTCTGGCACGTGCTGCCGGCTGCCGCCTCGGCCACCGGCAACGCCGCCGTCGGCGAGGCGTTCGCGGCCTTCGGGCCCTGGGCCAAGGCGGCGGTGGTCGTCGGCACGGTCCTCTTCACGGCCTTCGGCGGCGTCGTCGCCGGCGAGCTGCGCCGCCGCAGCGGCAGCGTCCTGGCCAGCGTCGGCATGCACTGGGCCACCAACTCGCTCGGCGTGCTCTTCGGCGTCCTCGCCTGGCGACTCGCCGCCTGACGCGACCCCACCTGGCGGTCCCCGTGCGGCGGTCCGTGCCCGGCGGTCCCAGCGAGGCGCGTCCCCCGCAGGAGTGCGCCCTTGCCCCACGAGTGCGCCGTGCACGGCGCCCCTCTCGGGGAACCGCGCACTCCTGACGCCACCGAGCACCCGCTCGACGGCGGCCGGCGCGCGAGACCCGGGTGCGGCGCGTCCGTCGCACGACGCATACTCCGGACATGTCCTTCACGCTGCGTGCGGCCCGGTCCGAGGACTTCGCCCGGCTCGGTGACCTCACCGCCGCGGCCTACCTCGACGACGGCCTGCTCGACTTCGGCGCCGAGGACCCGTACCTCGAGCTGCTGCGGGACGTCGCCGCGCGCGCCGAGCACGCCGAGGTGCTCGTCGCCGTCGACCCCGGCGGCACCGTCCTCGGAGGGGTGACCTTCGTCGGGTCCCAGGGCCGGTACGCCGACATCGCCGGGCCCGACGAGGCGGAGTTCCGGATGCTGGCGGTGGCCCCGGAGGGCCGCGGCCGAGGCGTCGGCACCGCCCTCGTGCGCGAGTGCATCGACCGCTCGCGGGCTCTCGGGAGGCGTCGGGTCGTGCTGTCGACCCAGCCGATGATGCACGCCGCGCACCGGATGTACGAACGGTTCGGGTTCGTCCGCGTGCCGGAGCGCGACTGGAACCCGATCGGCAACGTGCACCTGCTCGTCTACGCGCTCGAGCTCTGACCCCGCGCTGTGCCCGACCGGGCGGCGCCCACCCGGTCGGCGCGCACCTGGGCGACGAGGCCGCGGACCGCCGTCACGATCGACGGGTCCAGGTCGACGTGCCGCTCGAGCAGGTCGAGCAGCGTCTCGGCCACATCGGCGTTGCGCTCGTAGCCGGGCAGCAGGTCCGCGAGCGGCAGGACGTCCGGGCCGAAGCGCCGCTCGACCCCGCGGTCCACGGCGAAGGCGTCCTGGCGTGGACCGGTGCAGAGGCCGAGGTGGTCGAGGACGGTGACCCAGCGGTCGACGGCGTGGCCCTGGATGAAGCGGGTGGCCGTGAGGCGCTCGCCGCGCAGGTCGCGGTGCAGGCCCACGTAGAGGTTGCTCACCGCCTCGCCGACCTCGTGGTCGAGACAGGGCGGCTGCGGCACCGGCACCTTGGGCACGTCGAGGCCGGCCGGCGCGTCGACCCGGCTCCAGTGCAGGCGGCCCGGCGGGTAGCCCGCGGTGTCCATCGCGGCGAGCGGGAAGACGGCGTACTCGGCGAAGAGCCCGTCGGCGAGCAGGGCCTTGCGGCCCGCGTCGCTGTTCTCGAACGACCACACGACCGGCTGCGCCGCCTCCAGCCAGTCGATGCCCGCGAGGTACCGGTCGCGGGCCGCCTCGTCGTCGACGACGACGAAGAAGTCGGCGTCGGAGTGCTCGTCGATGCGGTGCAGGTCGCGACCGACCGACCCGAGGCAGAGCAGCGCCAGCGCGTCACCGCGCGCCGCGAGGACGGCGCCGAGTCGGTCGAGGAAGGCCAGGAGGCGCTCGCGCATCGGGGCCGAGGGATCGTCACACCCGGCGGCGTGCGGTGGGGCCGCGTCCGCGGTGGTGGCGGCTGCGGCATGGGGTGCGGGTGGGCTGTCGGACGTCATGGCGTCGCTCCTGGGGACCGTGGCGGTGGGGAGTCGACGTTTCAGCCCGCCCGGACAGCCGTCGGGGTCGCGACGCGATCACGGTACGTGCGGGCCGGGTGCCTGTCGAGACCCCACACGGCCGTGGGAGGGTGGATGGCGTGCCGGTGACGATCGACGACGTGAGAGCCGTCGCGGAGCAGCTGCCGAGGTCGTACGAGGTGCTCGTGCGCGACCGCGTCAAGTTCCGCGTCGGACGCATCGTGTGGCTCGCCTTCTCCGCCGACGAGACGCAGATGGGCTTCGCGTTCCCGCGCGACGAGCGTGACGTGCTCGTCGCCAGCGAGCCCGAGGTGTTCCTCATGCCCCGCCGCAGCGACCTCCGCTTCAACTGGGTCGAGGTGCGCCTCGAGGCCCTCGACGTCGACCGGATGCGCGAGATCGTCATCGACGCCTGGCGGTTCGTCGTGCCGAAGACCGTCGCGCTCGCCTACAGCGCCGAGGGCTAGGATCCCGTGTCCCGGCCGCGGCGCAGGGCGCGGCGGCGGGCGTCCGCGTGGGCGTCGCGGAGGAGGCGGAGGACGAGCTCGGTCGTCCGGGTCCCGGGCGTCACGACGGCGACCCAGCCGAGCGAGCCGTACACGGGGTGCGGCAGGACGAGGTCCGCGGCGGCGTGGTCGGCGGCCGCTCGGGCCTCCGCGGGGCGCTCACCGAAGGCCCGGGGGCTCTGGCCCACGAGGCGTTCGAAGACCCGCGCGCCGACGTGCACGTTGAGGCGCCACCGGTCCGGTGGGTCGAGGCGTGACGTCGCGTCGTCGGGATAGTCCTTGGTGACGATCGTCGCGAAGGGCTGGGTGGCCGGGACCCGGCCGTCCGGTGCGTAGTAGATGAAGTGGTCACCCCAGGCGATCTCGGGGAACGCGCTGCCCGGCCCGGGCGACAGCACGAGCACGCCGTCGAGCGACCTGACCACGTCGAGGATCTCGTCCATACTCATGGGTGAAGTGTCATCTTGAAGTGCTTGTGGAGGGTTCGTGAGCGAGCGAGTTCCGAGTCCCGATGCTCGGATGCCGGGGCCGCCCTCGACGCCGATGTCGAAGCCGTTGTCGGGGCCGCTGTCGGGCCCGGCGTCGACGCCGTTGTCGACGCGCGCGGTCGCGGACGCGTCCGGCTACTCGGCCCAACAGGTCCGGGTCCTCGAGGGGCTCGGAGTCCTGCCGCCGGCGGAACGAGCACCCAACGGGTACAGGCTGTTCCGCACCGACCACGTCGTGGCCCTGCAGGCCTACCGGCGGCTCGCCGAGGCGGTCGGCCCCGTGGTCGCGCGCCGGGTGCTGGCCGGGGTGCGGACACTCCCGCTCGACGAGGCGGTGGCCCGCGTCAGCGCCCTGCACGTCGGCCTGGCGCGCCAGCGGGAGGAGGCACTCGCGGCCCAACGCGCCCTGACGCTCGTCCGGGCAGAGAGCGGGGACACCGACCTGCCCGACGACTCCCTGACCATCACCCAGCTCGCCCAGGCCCTCGGCGTGCGGGCGTCGACGCTGCGCTTCTGGGAACGGGAGGGGCTCGTCGCACCCGAACGCGTGGGATCGGGCCCGGTCCGCGGCCGCCGCTACCCACCGGCGGTGGTCCGCGAGGCGCGCGTCGCCGCCGCCCTGCGGTCGGCGGGGCACCCGGTCCCGGCGGTCCGGGCGGTCGTGGCGTCGCTGCGTCGCCTCGCCGGAGCCGAGCTGGAACCGGACGTGGAGCCGCAGGCGGGCCCGGCGACGGAGCTCGACGAGGCATCCGGCGGTGCCGGCGGCGGGGGTCGGCCGGTCACGGCCCGGCTCGACCCGGATGCCGCGCTCCAGCGGCACCTCGACGGCATCGCACGACGCACACTCGCCCTCGTCGCGGCCGGCGCCGACGTCGTCCGACTCCTCGGTGACGAGACACGCGAGCCGGGCCACTGACGAAAGCCCCACGGCGCCGCCGAAGGCACGACCGGAGGGCCCCGCCCCCACCCGGCCGCGTCACGTGGCCGCCCCAGGTGGTCCGGCGTCTGGCCTCGGGTGGCGAGGTGGACAGGTGGTGAGGTGGTCAGGTGGTGAGGCGGAGGGCCCGGGGACGACTGGGCCCCATCTCGGCGGGGCTGCGCTCGACGCAGAACTCGTTGCCCTCGGGGTCGGCCATGGTCACCCAGCCGGGGCCCTCCGCCGTCCGGTGGTCGCCGACGACCGTGGCCCCGAGGACGAGCGCGCGCTCGACCCACGCGTCGCGAGTGCCCTCGTGGGGGGCGAGGTCGAGGTGGACGCGGTTCTTGGCCGTCTTGCCCTCGGGCACCGGGATGAACAACAGACCGAGGCCGTGGTTGGGGTACGCCGGCGCGACGACGACCTCGGGGTCGTCGTCGTAGTAGACGTTCCAGCCGAGCAGCTCGGACCAGAATGCCGCGAGGCCGCGCGCATCGGCGCAGTCGAAGGTCACGTTGTGGATGTGCATCGTCATGGTGTCAGCGTCCGACCGTGTCGCGCTGCGGGGCAAGCGGGTTCCCCACCCGCCTGGCTGCTCCCGGCAGCGCCGAAGCTCGTCGGGCGAGCGCTCTCAACCGCGATGGCAGCCGGGCGGGCACGCACCGGCTCGAGGTGGCATCGTTGGGACCCGGTGACGCAGCGTGCGCCGCCGCGTGTGCGAATGTGATCGACCGACTACCTTTTCGCGCACTATTGCTCATAGACTGCGCACCGTGAAGCGAGAGGCAGCGGTCGGCATCGACGTCGGCGGCACGCGGACCAAGTCGGTCCTCGTGACCCCCGACGGTGAGGTCCTCACCGAATCCGTCGTCCCGACCCCCGAGAGTGTCGGCGACCGGCTGGGCGAGCTGGCGGCCAAGACCCTCGTGCAGCTGCGGGCGGACGCCGGTGCCGACGTGGAGCTGCTAGCCGTGGGCGTGGCGGTGCCCGGTCTCGTCGACGAGGCGGCCGGGCTCGGCGTCTGGTCGGCCAACCTCGGCTGGCGCGACCTCGACCTGCAGGCGGCCGTCGCCGCGCACGTCGACGTGCCCGTCGCCATCGGACACGACGTGCGTGCCGGACTCCTTGCCGAGCACCGGCTCGGGGCGGCGCGCGAGGCAGACAACGTCCTGTTCCTCCCGCTCGGCACCGGCCTGGCCAGTGCCATCCTGTGCCGTGGCCGGCTCGTCACGGGTGGCCCGTGGACCGGCGAGATCGGGCACATCGTCGTGCAGCCCGGCGGCCCGCTCTGCGGCTGCGGCCAGCACGGCTGCCTCGAGGCTCTCTCGAGCGCCGGTGCCATCGGCCGCCGCTGGTCCGAGGCCACCGGCCTGGTCGGGGACGCCGCCGAGGTGTCCCGCCGTGCCGAGGCCGGCGAACCGCAGGCGCGACGCGTCTGGCAGGAGGCCGTCGACGCGCTGGCCATCATGGTCGCGCCGGTCGTGGCGGCGGTCGGCTCGGAGCTCGTGCTCGTCGGAGGTGGACTGGTCCGCGCCGGGGAGACCCTCCTCGGCCCGCTCCGCACCGCCCTGACGCTTCGGCTCGGCGGTCGCACGGACGTCGCCGTCGAGGCCGCAGCACTCGGGGACCGGGCCGGGTCCCTCGGTGCCGCCACGATCGCCCTCGACCTCGTCGGCCGATGATCCTCACCCTCACCCCGAACCCGGCGGCCGACGTCACCTACGGCGTCGACGCGGTGCACCTCGGCGAGTCGCACCGCGTCCACGACGTCACCGAGCGCGCCGGGGGCAAGGGCGTCAACGTCGCCTCGGTGCTCACCACCCTCGGCGAGCACGCCGTCGCCGTGGCACCCGTCGGAACGGCCGAGCTGGCCGCCTGGGCGGCCGACCTCACGGCCCGCGGCATCAGCCACCGACTCATCGAGTCCCCCTCTGCGACAAGACGGTCCATCGCCGTGGTCGAAGGAGATGCACGGACCACGCTCTTCAACGAGGCCGGCCACGAGCAGCCGGCGTCCGTCTGGACGCACGTCGCCGAGGCACTGGCGGCGCTCGCCGGGCAGGCCGAGGTGCTCGCCGTATCGGGCAGCCTTCCCGCCGGGGCGCCCGACGACCTCGTGGCCCGCTTCGTCACCGAGGCACGCCGTCGTGGCCTCCACACCGTGGTCGACTGCGGCGGCGCCGCGCTGACCGCCGCGCTGGCGGTGCGCCCGACCCTCGTCAAGGTCAACCGCACCGAGGCCGCGTCCGCCCTCGGGCTGGGCGTCGAGGCGGACGCGCGAGAGATGGCCCGCATGCTCGCCGACGAGGGAGCCGGCGCGGCGGTCGTCACCGACGGTGCGGCCGGCCTCGACCTCGTCACCGGCGCCGTGGCGCTGCACGCGCGCCTGCGGGAGCCCTTGAGCGGCAACCCGACCGGCGCCGGCGACGCGATGACCGCCGCTCTCGCCGTGGACCTGCGCGACGCGTCGGGGCTGCCGGCGGCTGCAGAGGCCTGGGCCGACGTCCTGTGCCGCGCGGTGGCCTGGTCGGCCGCCGCCGTCCTGCAGCCCGTCGCCGGCCTCGTCGACCCCGACGACGTCGACCGCCTGACCCAGTCCGTCGAGATCGAGGAGAGCCGCGCATGAGCCGCAGCGACCTCACGAGCGTCCTCGCGGACGCCCGTGCCGAGGGGCGCGCCGTCGCGGCCTTCAACGTCATCCAGCTCGAGCACGCCGAGGCGTACGCCACGGCCGCCGAGCGGGTCGGGCTCCCCGTCGTCATGCAGATCTCGGAGAACTGCGTGCGCTACCACGGCTCCCTCGGACCCATCGCCCGCGCGACGCTCGCGATCGCGGATGCGTGCGCCCAGCCGGTCGTCGTGCACCTCGACCATGCGGAGGACATAAGCCTCGTCGAGGAGGCGGTCCGGCTCGGCCTGACGTCGGTGATGTACGACGGGTCCCGGCTGCCCGACGACGCCAACCGCGCCGCGACGGCCCGCGTCGTCGCGCTGTGCCACGCCGCCGGCATCGGCGTCGAGGCCGAGCTCGGCGAGGTCGGCGGCAAGGACGGCGTCCACGCGCCCGGGGTGCGCACCGACCCGGCAGACGCGGCCCGGTTCGTCGCCGACACCGGCGTCGACGCGCTCGCGGTGGCCGTCGGCAGCTCGCACGCGATGACCGACCGGACGGCTCAGCTCGACACGGATCTCGTTGCAGCTCTGCAAGACTCGGTGCCCGTGCCGTTGGTGCTCCACGGCTCGTCGGGCGTGCCGGACGACGGTCTGGTCGCTGCGGTCAGGGCCGGGATGACCAAGGTCAACATCGCGACGCACCTCAACCAGGTGTTCACCTGCGCGATGACCGAGCGCCTCGCGGCGACCGGGAGCGTCGACACCCGCGTCTACCTGGGCGCCGCACGCGACGCCGTCACCGATGAGGCCGCCCGACTCCTCAACCTCCTCGCCCTCCGCTGAGCCCGTTTCGCGCGCTTCGGTCAGAAGCTGTCTCTTATACACATCTCCGAGCCCACGAGACGGAGCTACATCTGGGGGGGCGCT
>NZ_JBPGXG010000125.1:0-13676 GCF_056755255.1 Monashia sp. HAY1-5C
GACGAGACGTCGTGCAACGAGGGTGCCGATCCCCGACATCGAGACCCTCGGCCGGCACGCGTCCAGAGCTCTACGCCGCGCGACGAGCAACCAGGTCACCACGAAGGTGCGCGCATTCGTCGTCGCAGCACGGATTTTCGGCCCGATGCCGTCGAGCGTCTGCGGATGAGGCGGACGCGATTTCCCGTAGCGTTCAGGCGTGACCTGGTCCTTCATCGTCGTCGTCGTTGCGCTGGTCCTGGTGCCGGGGGCGGACTTCGCCGTCATCGTGCGAAACACGTTGAGCGGTGGTCGATGTCGGGGGGCGATCACGACGGCAGGTGTCAGTTCCGCCGCTGCGATCCAGGGGCTGCTGGTGACGATCGGGCTGGCTGGTGTGATCGTGCGTGTTCAGCCGCTGTTCCTGGCCTTGAAGTGGGGCGGCGTGGTGTATCTGGCGTGGCTGGCCTTCGGAATGCTGCGCAGTGCGGTGCGCGCCGACCACCCGGACGTCGGGACGGGCCCCCGCATGAGCGCAGCGGCAGCGTACCGGCAGGGGTTGCTGTGCAATGCGACGAACCCGAAGATCCTCGTCTTCTACCTGTCCTTGCTCTCACAGTTCGTGGCGCCGGACGCACCGTGGACGACCTGGCTCATGCACGCGTGGACGGTGCCGTTCCTCGGCACCATCTGGTGCCTGGCGGTCGTCGGGTTCGTCGACCTGGTGCGTGACCGGCTCCAACGCCGCCCCGTGCGGCGCGCGGTGGACGCCGCCGGAGGGCTCGTTCTCGCAGGATTCTGCGTGCGCCTCGCTACGGAGGCCTAAGCGGCCGCTCTCGTGCGACCCGGCGCGGACCGCGGCTCACATCGAGCGGAGCCACTCCTCGACGACGGCAAGATCCGCCGCGCGCAGCCCGACGGCTGAGTCAACGCGATGAAGCAGGGCTGCGCCGGAGTGGTTCGCCGACACCCAGGCGCGATCGACATCGGTCAGCTCGTCATCGACCCAGACGAACGGACGGCCCGACGCGAGCTCGACGAGAGCTTGCGTCTTCCAGTTCAGGGCCGCCGCCTGGTCATCCTCCGACCAGACGGTCTCATCCATCCCGGGCAACTCGCCGAACTCGACAACGGCAAGCTCCGGCAGACCCAGGATGGGTGCGATCACCCGGTTGGCATCGTGCATCCAGGCGGTCGCCCAGACCACATCGCAAGACATCCGGATGAGGCGTTGGCCGTGCTCGGCCGCGATGGTGGCGAGTCGTGGGTTGGAGGGACTCTGCCACGTCGTGTTCCAGTCCTCGAGCGTCGATGGCATCTGCACGTCGGCTGTGGGGATCAGCGTCCCGTCGACGTCGAGGAAGAGCAGGGGACGAGTCGGGCCCTCGGTCACTGCACCCACGATAGGCGCAAGACGTCCGCGGCTTTGCCGAACACGTGCCGCCTGGCACGCGACATCATGGATCTGTCAGGCAGCCCCTGACGCAGTCGAGCTGCTGGCCAAGGCCCCCGACCCGGCTACTGCGGGTTCGGATGAGCGCGGCCGACGGCCCGAACCAAGCCATCGCTCGCTGGGCGCGTGGACACCTGTCCGAAATGCACCCGCAACCGATCCGCACGTCCGTACTGCGTCGTCTCGTGCGTGCGGCCGCGTGACTTCGGGGCGCCGGCACCGCCCCGTGCGTCTGCCCACGAGCGGCAAGGGCCTGAGCGGGGCAGTCAAGCACCGAAGCACGAGGAGTTGGCAGAGCCTGTGATCCTGACGTCCAGGCTCGCCGTGTTGTTCGACGGGTTCGGGTCCGTTGCCGTCCACGCGGACCCGGTAACCCACCAGATGCGGCGGGCCGGCGGGTCTCCCGCTTGGATCAAACATGCCGTGGCCGAGAACGTGACAGTCCGAGCTTCTCCCGGCTCGAGGTCCCCGAGGACGCAGAGCTGCTCGCCGCAACTGGACGTGAACCGGCCGAACTGGTCGGAACCACTGGCTAGCACCTCGACCGCCGGCGCGGTCGCATCTCCCAGGTTCGTCACCGTCATTGTCCACGTCGCAGTCTCGCCACTTCGTACGTGTGGCCCACCGTTCCGGGCCCACGCGAGGGTCACGGCCAGATCCGGAGTTCCCTCCTGGGCCCAGGCCGGCCCCGCGGTGGTGACCGCAGCCAGCAGACATGCAAGACCCGCAATGACTCGCCGCATCGTCAAGCCCCCGTACCAGGAGATCCTCGGGCCGATTCCCGGAAAGGAAGACCCTCAGCGCCCACAGTCCTCGACGGCACCATCGGGCGCCTCGTGCATCTGACGTAGGCGCCGGGCACCGACCCGCGCGAAGCCCTCGGATCGCGGGCCGCAGGGTGCCGGGATGGCCGCCGGTGAGGGGAGCGAAGCGGGCTCGGTCCGCTCAAGGATGCGGGCACCAGTCGGTCGCGGACATGCGAATGTGGCTGAGGAATGTGCGAGCCCGTCCCCAGCCTGCGTAGTGGTGCGCGCACGTGCCGGCCCCCCTCGACCATCCACTCATCCTCGACCTCCTGGAGCGTCAACCCGCAGTCGCCACCTGGTCGCCGTCCGTCTCAAGCGGCCGATTCGAGACAGGGCGCTGGTGGACGCCAACACCGGGCGGCGGGTGCCTCTCGTCCACAGAGTCGTCGACGACCGGACCTATGAGTCCGGTCCGGTGGTGCTTGACCTCCAGCCTGCTCGGTGCAGGCGCTCGGCGCCGTCGAGGAGCAGGTCCAGACCGAACTCGAACTCGAACTGCTCGTCGCACCCGTGTGCACCGCCGTCAGGGCGATCGCGTTCCATCGCCGCCACGGCAATCTGGACGATGTTCGGGTATCGCTGCGCGAAGGCAGCCTGCTGCTCGGCGTCGGGCCGCTCCTCGGGCTGGCTCTCGGTGGGTGAGTCGGCCTCGCCTGCAGACTCGTCGAACATCTCCGGGCTGAAGCCCCAGATGCGATTGCCCAGGGCGTGCATGACGTGGTGGGTCAGGTCGGCGGAGAACCCGGCGGAGATGAACATGCCGGCCACCGAGTCCATGTAGGCCAGAACCGTCGCGGTGCGTCTGGTGCGCGACTCGATCGCCCGGCGAGCCCAGGGGTGGCTCAGGACCGCTCCACGTGCCGCCAGGAGCTGTTGGCGTACGCGGTCCTTCCAGCCGAGCGCCGGGTCCGGTGCGGCGAACCTGTCGATCACCACGTCGACCATCCCGTCGAGCAGCTCGTCCTTGTCCGCGACGTGCTTGTACAGCGCCATCGGCACGACACCGAGCCGCTGCGCCAGCCGGCGCATGCTCACCCCGGCAAGGCCCTCATCGTCGGCGAGCTGCACTGCAGCCATCAACACCCGGTCGCGGCTCAAGGGTGCCCGGTTAGGACGCTTCTCGATGAGCGTTGACACGTGTACACCGTACACCTACGCTCCGGCCAACGAGGTGTACGCCGTACACCCGATTCGAGGAGCCTCTCATGTCACCTGCCGCCCGCCTGTCCACGCCGACCCGACAGCGCCACTCAGCGACGAGGCGCACCGCCTTCGTAGCCGGAGCGCTGTATCTGCTGACGTTCCTGACCTCCGTGCCGACTCTGGGCCTGTACCGCCCGGTGCTGGAGCGCACCGACTTCGTCCTGGGCGCGGGGAGCGCCACCGGCGTCCTGGCGGGCACGACGCTCGAGGTCCTCCTTGCCGTTTCCTGCGTCGGCACGGCCGTCGTGCTGGTCCCGGTGGTGCGCGGATGGAGCGAGACGGCTGGTCTCGGGTACCTCGCCGCTCGGCTGGTCGAAGGCGCCCTCATCCTCGTCGGCGTCGTCAGCCTCCTGTCAGTCATCGCTTTGCGTCACAACCCCGGACCCTCGGATCCGGCGTCCCTGGTCACCGCCGGACAGGTCCTCGTCGCGGTCTACCACCAGGCCTTCCTGCTCAGCCAGAGCCTCATGCCCGCCTTCAGCGCCCTGTGCCTCGGGTCGGTGCTGTACCGGGCGCGCCTCGTGCCACGCGGCATCCCCCTGCTCGGCCTGCTCGGCGCCCCGCTGCTGCTGGCCTCCGATGCCGCAATCCTCTGGGGCGCCTACGGCCCACAGTCCCCGCTCGCCGTCCTGGCTGCACTGCCCGTGGCCCTCTGGGAGCTGGCCCTGGGTATCTGGCTCGTTGCCAAGGGATTCCCTACCACCCCTCTTGAAGCCCACTGAGTCGACCAGGCGGCCGGCTCCCTGTCGGACAGGGTCGGCTGAGGGTCGTGGAACGCTGGAGGGCTTGGCGCAGCATCGCCGTGGCGGAGTCGCCCGTCACACTGGCGACTCCCGCCCAGGTGGGCGTCCTCGACCGTAGCCGCTGATGGCGGTGCCGGGGCTCGGCCCGGCTGTGCCCTTCCATGACGGGATTGGCCGGGCCCTCGGCTCGATGCCCGAACGCTGGCAGGCAACGGTCGTGGTGAGCACGTCTTACGGCGGTCGGCCAGCGCACCGCGAAGGCGGGCGCCGCCCCCTTGGCGCGCAAGGTCTACGCGCCCTCGAGACGGGGCGGCAGCGCTGGCGTCAACTCGCACCGGCACACCTGTGGAAGCGCCACGACGTCCTTGACGAGCCGCAATCCCAGCACTCACGCTCGGAACGGTGGGAAAGGAGGCCGCCGTGCGGGAGCTGCCTTCCGGGACCGTATCCTCGTCGCGCTCGCGAATCCCGTGCGCGCTGCGCACCTGATCGGCGCCGAGGAAGCCATGAGGGACCGCTTGTCGCTGCCCAACCCCTTCCAGGAGGAGGAGCGGGCCGAGGCCTGGGCCGCAGCGCGGGAACTCATCTCCGCCGAGGACTGGGCGCGCGAGATCCAGACCGGGCGCAAGGCCTCGGTGGAGGACCTGCTGCTCGCACTCGCCGAGGGAGATGGTCCGGACCCGGGCTGATGAACGGCCCGGAGTGACGACGAGGTCCGCCCTTTCGCCCCGGCATCCGCCGACCGGTCCGGCACCGCCGCCCTCGCTCGAGCCGCCCGCCGCAGGCCGGCGACCCCAGCGCGCGGCATGCCGCTCAACCGCACGGACGAGCGGGGCTCGGCCGACCGTGTCAGGGCGCGGACGTCGTGTGGTCGGGAAGCGACACGAGCACGAAGGCCTCGACGGACTCGTCCTTGCCCTTCAGCGTGAGGGCACCGAGCGGCTGCGTGACCGCACCCGGCAGGGCGTCCAGGGTGCTGACGGTGACGGCTACGCGTCCCACGGGCGCCTGGCCCTCGATGCGGGAGGCGACGTTGACGGCGTCCCCGATGACGGTGGCCGTGCGTCCACCCTCGCTGCCGAGCACGCTGACCACCACCTCACCGGAGTTGATGCCCACCCGGAACCGCGGCCAGCCCGGGTGCGCATCGGCGATCCGGGAGGTCTCGGTCTGCAGGTCCAGGCCGGCCAGCGCCGCGCGACGGGCGTGGTCCGGCTGGTCACCGAGCCGGTTGAACGTTGCCATGATGGCGTCTCCGATGAGCCGGTCGACCGTGCCCCCGTGCCGCTTCACCACGGCCGGGATCGCGACGGTGAAGTACGCGTTCAGCATCTCCGTGACCACGGCGGCGTCGTGCGTCTCCGAGAAGGTCGTGAAGCCCTTGAGGTCGGCGAAGAGTATCGACATCTCCCGGTGCCCGGCGAGAGTGTCGGCGGTGTAGAGGTCGGCCCACCGCTCCTCGTGCCAGGACTGCTGCGCGCCCCATGCCACGAGGGCGAAGGCCGCGAGCAGGAGCAGGTGCCACTCCCACCACGACAGGTGCCAGTTGGGCGCGACCGCGACGGCGACCATCGCCTCGGCCAGCAGCGCCATCGCGGAAGCCATGGCCGCCGGCAGCAGGCCACCACGCCGCCACCAGAGCCGCCCGTACGTCACCGTCGCCACAGCGTAGAGGACGACTGCGACCACCGTTGCGATGACCAGCGGTCCCGAGCCGTGCTCGGGACCGGGGCCGACGTCGAACGGCGGCAACCGAAGGAGCGAGGCGACGCCCCACGCCGCCATGACGACCAGGAGCGCGATCCGGAGCCGGCGTGCCCGGCGCATCGCGGCGGCCGCCTCGTCCGCGGCGACCTCACGCACGGACGCGACGGCGAACAGCGAGCCCAGCGCGATGCCGGTCGGCGTCGACACGTTGAACCCGACGGACGGGATGTCGAGCAGCACGTGCGGGGTGGCGAGGGCGTGGAGGCCGAGGAAGCCTGCAGCCGAGAGGAAGGCGAGCGAGACGTACATGACGCGCAGGTCGCCGCGTCGGGCGGCCGCTGCCCCCGTGCCGTATGCCGTCACCGCGCTGAGCAGAGCGGCGCCGAAGACGATCCAGAAGTGGGTCGTGTCGTGCTGCCACTGCAGGTCGAGGCCGCTCGAGAGCCGGAGCACGACGAGACCGGCCAGCGGCAGGGCGAGCGCGGCCGCTCCCACGGCGAGGCGACGCGCGGCCCCCGCCCGGGCATGACCATCCGGCGGCGCCGTGGTGCTCGCGGCCGGTCCGGCGGACGGCTGCTCAGCCATGGCGACCGGCGGCTCCCGTGCTCTCCGTGCTCTCCGTGCTCTCCGTGCTCTCCGTGCTCTCCGTGCTCTCCGTGCTCTTCGTGCTCGTCGCTCTCGCCCGGCCCGCGCCGCTCGAAGACTCGGGGCGGCGCCCGGCGTCGAGGAGCGCGAGGTACTGGTGGACCTCGGACACCACGACCGACCCCTCGCCGACAGCCGAGGCGACCCGCTTGACCGATCCGGCCCGAGTGTCGCCCACCGCGAACAGGCCGGGCACCGACGTCTCGTGGGCCCCTGCGGGTCGCTCCAGGCTCCAGGCTCCGGACTCGCGGAGGTTGGCGCCGGTGACGACGAACCCCCAGCGGTCGCGCACGACGGCGTCCGGGAGCCACGCGGTGTGCGGCTCCGCCCCGATCATGACGAAGAGGCCGTCGGCCGGCAGCGCCCGCTGCTCGAACGTCGTCCGGTCGGCCACGACCACCTCGGACAGCCACCCGTCGCCGCCCCCGCCGACCACCTCGGCGTTGCCGACGACCGAGATGGTGTCGGAGGCCTCGATCTCGTCGATGAGGTAGCGCGACATCGTCGCGGACAGGTCCGGAGTGCGGATCACGATGGTCACGTCCGCGGCATACCGCTGCAGGTGCAGGGCCGCCTGGCCGGCCGAGTTGCCACCGCCGACGATGACGGCGTGCGCGCCGGCAAGGCCGTGCGCCACCGAGACGTTGGCGCCGTAGTAGACGCCGGACCCGGTGAGGGCCTCGAGCGAGGGAACCCCCAGCCGGCGGTAGGCGACCCCCGTGGCGAGGAGCACCGCCCGGGTGCGCACCTGACCGACGTCGGAGACTGTCACGAGGAAGCCCGCTCCGTCGCCGAGCGGCTCGATCGCGGTGACCCGCCTGGTCAGGACGAACCTTGCGCCGAAGACCCACGCCTGCTGGAAGCCCCGCTGGGCCAGCTCTGCGCCGGAGAGGCCCCGCGAGAAGCCGAGGTAGTTGCGGATGAGCGAGCTCGTCCCCGCCTGCCCGCCGAGCGCCAGCTCCTCGACGCAGAGGACCGACAGTCCCTCGGACGAGCCGTAGACGGCGGCCGCCAGGCCAGCGGGCCCGGCACCGACCACGAGCACATCGAACTCGCGAAGCTCGACCCCGTCCGGCCAGGTGAAGTCGGTGCCGATGCCCCAGGCCTGGCAGATCTCGACGTCCGTCGGGTCGAGCAGCACCCGCCCGCCGAGCGCCGCGAACCAGATGACGAGGGGTCCCTCCGGGTCCGCGGGCCGCGGCGCTGCCACCGACTCGAGGACCGCGACCGCCTCCGGCGTTCCGCGATCGAGGTATGCGTGGGGTATGCCGTTTCGCGTCAGGAGAGTGCGCACGGCGTGCCCGCGCGGGTCACGGGCTGCGCCGACGACCACGACCTCGCGCCGGCGGTTCTCGACGGTGCGCGACCACGCCTGCACGAACTCCGAGACGGTGCGGCAGAACAGCTCGTCGGGGGAGGTCCACGGCTCGAGCACGTAGTAGTCGATGTCACCCATCGACATGCCACGCAGGATGGCGTCCGCGGTGCGTCCGTCGGCCCACGCCCCCCAGGGGACAAGGAAGGCCCTCGCGGCATTCGGGTGGAGGGTGCGCACCGAGCGGAGCAGCTCGGCACCTGTGAGCCCGGGCAGCCACGGATCGGCGAGGACCAGCGCGACGGGATCCCCGCGCGCGGCGGCGAGCTCGAGCTGCTCTGAGGCGACTGCACTGTCGGACTCACCGCGGATCCGGAAGTCCGCGCTGAAACGCCGGGCCAGCTCGGCCTCCGTGCGGGCGAGAGCATCAAGGTCGGGATCGACGACAAGCAGGAGAGGGCGGGTCATGGTCACTCCTCACCAGAGCGTGCGGGGTCGATACGACCACCCCTCCTGTCAACGTTAGGCCGGTCGACCGCTCGCCCGGGTCCGAACAGTGGAACGGGCTACCCTTCGGCCCAGATGGGGCCATAGGGCTTTGAACGACACCGTCCGCTCATCAGCGGGGGCCCATGAGGACGCGGCCGGCTGTACGCACACGAACCCGATCCCCCGCTCCGCAGCGAGCTGCGCCAGGACCATCCACCGGTGCCCGGTCGGCTCCCACGCCACCGTCACCCCAGCGAACCCCTTCGCGTAGGCCCGGTCGGCGGCCCAGTCCAACGCCGCCAGGAGGGTGCTCGCCACGCAGGGCCCCGCCGCGCAGAACGCCTTTCCATGCCGCGCTCCGCGCGGTCGTTCCGATGAGCGGGGCGCCTCGATCTTCGTTGTCGGTGGCGGCGACGGGAGCCACAGATGTCCCGGACGCCGAAGGACACCCGGGACGTGCACCCATCGCTTCTCAGAGTCTTCGCCGTAGTCTCGTCGCGTGACGAAGAGCCAGGAACCGGCGGGGCAACCCGCGCGAGATTCGAGCACCCCGCGGGTGATCAGCGGCGCCCCGGGACTGCAGGCGCAGGCCGAGCGACCCCGGATGCGTACTCGGTGGATCCTGCCGCCCCACAGCGAGGGATGGGCGGACATGGCGCTGTCCGAGTGGGAGCTGACGGCGGCAGGCTGGTCGGATCGTCATCCTCATTCGGAGACGAACGTCGTGCTGGAGGGCGAGCTGCACGTCGAGTCCGGCGGAGCGACTGTCGTCGCCTCCGCCGGGGACACCGTCATCGTCCCGCCAGGACAGGTCGGGCGCTACTGGGCGCCTGTCCATGCGCGGATGATCGCGATCTACGGCCCCAATCCTGCGGGCGATGACACCGATCTGCTCGGCTACTGGGAGATCTGAAGGCTCACAAGTCGACCGACTCGGCAGGGTTCCCCGCGTGGGCTCCTCGTCCTCCGCTGCATCTCGACAACATGAAGAGCAGCGACGACGAGACGGTCGAACGTGCGCCTCGATAACGCTCCGTCTGAAGACCAATCGGTCGCGCGCGTGTCATCCGAACAGCGCGGTCGGCGTCTCGAGGCCCGCACCGCGCAGCGACGCTCCGAGACACCCGGTCGGGGTGCTTCGACGCGAGGCTCGCCCACGGCCGCCGACCGGCGGCCCGAGCAGTCAGGAGTTCTGGCTGCGGCTCCGATGTCCGAGCGTGTCGCTGGCTTCCGGATGCCGGCGGGTCGAACGCCCTTGCGTCAGTGCGCGGCGTCGTACTGGCGCTGCAGGTCCCTCGGGATGCGTCCGCGAGCCGGCACGGCAAGACCTTCCCTCGCGGCCCACGCACGGATCAAGGCACCGCGGGAGTCCCCCACCGGCTTGAGAACACGGCGCGACGTCGGGGCTCCCCCCATACGGCGACCAGCCGAGGCCCAGGACGCGATGGCTCGGCGCAGTGCCGCAGCGTTGACGGTGCTCAAGTCGATGGCGTAGTCCACGCCGTCCAGCGAGAAGCTGACCGTCTCGGCGGCATCACTGCCATCGATGTCGTCAACCAAAGTCGTGATGAGCTGCGATGCCATGCGCTCAACGTACTGGCATCCGCGACGTCCCCCTGTCTGGCCGCCCAGGGTGAGGCGCTGAGCCTCCGGGTACGACCCCACCCTGGCCAAGCGGCCGTACGACCCCTCGCCGCGCTTCGGTATCGCCGCGCTGAGAGCCCGGGCGCCCGCTGGTCACCGGACGCAGCCTCCTGGGGCCTCACGGACCTTCCAGACGGAGTCCGTCGCCAGGTCGAGCGGGCGATGTCCCGTCGCACGCTTGAACCATGCATCGGCGCGGTGCGTCGTGATGTGTGTGGCCGACCCTGAAGGATTGGCGCCCGATGGAAGGGATGGTCAGGGTGCTACCCAAGCGATGGGTGATCGCAGGACTTGTCGCAGTGGCTGTCGTGGTGGTCGTTCTCGCGATCGTCTTCGGCGGTGGCGGTGGCGGTGGCGGTGGTGGTGGGGGCAGCGGCTATTAAGCAGCCGCGCTGACTCGCCCCCGCCGTCAGCCGAGGATCGATAGGGTCCTCAGCGCCGCGCTCCGCGGACGCCGGCCTCAGCCGTCAGGTGGAGGTGTCAGCCAGCGCGCTGCTGGGCACCCACCAGGTCGAGCGCGATGTCGACGATCATGTCCTCCTGGCCGCCGACGAGCTTGCGTCGCCCGACCTCGAGCAGGATCGAGCGCACGTCGATGCCGTAGCGCTGCGACGCAGCCTCGGCATGGCGCAGGAAGCTGGAGTAGACCCCCGCGTAACCGAGGGTCAGCGTCTCCCGGTCGACCTGGACGGGTCGGTCCTGCAGGGGCCGCACGAGGTCGTCGGCGGCGTCCTGCAGGGCGAAGAGGTCGCAGCGGTGCTTCCACCCGTTGAGGTCGGCCACGGCGACGAACGGCTCGATGGGGCAGTTGCCCGCTCCCGCTCCGTGGCCAGCGAGCGAGGCGTCGACGCGCACGACGCCCTCCTCGACCGCGACCACCGAGTTGGCCACGGCGAGCGACAGGTTCTGGTGGGCGTGGATGCCGATCTGGGTCTGCGGGTCGAGCACGTCGCGGTAGGCCCGCACGCGCTCCCGCACACCATTCATGGTCAGGCGGCCGCCGGAGTCGGTGACGTACACGCAGTGTGCGCCGTAGGACTCCATGAGCCTGGCCTGGGTGGCCAGCTCCGCAGCGTCGCTCACGTGGCTCATCATGAGGAAGCCGGAGACGTCCATTCCGAGCTCGCGCGCCTTGCTGATGTGCTGGGCCGAGACGTCCGCCTCGGTGCAGTGCGTGGCGACGCGGACCGACCGGACACCGAGGGAGTACGCGTCCTCCAGCTCGGTGATGGTGCCGATGCCGGGCAGCAGCAGCGTCGTCAGGGTGGCCTGCGTGATGTTCTCGGCTGCCGCCTCGATCCACGCCCAGTCGCTGTGCGAGCCGGGGCCGTAGTTGAGGCTGCCGCCCGCGAGCCCGTCGCCGTGCGCCACCTCGATGGCGTCGACGCCGGCCGCGTCGAGTGCGGCGACGATCCGGCCGACGTCCTTCGGGCTGATCCGGTGCTGTACGGCGTGCATCCCGTCGCGCAAGGTGACGTCCTGGACGTAGAGCAGGTGGGTCTCGGTGCTCGGGCGGGTCACGGTGGGGTCTCCTGGGGTGGGGGCGACGACGTCGGTGTCGGCCGTCGAGGTGCTCACGCGGTCACCGCCGAACCGGCGCGCGGGCGCGCGCGCTCGGCGATGCTCTCGGCCACGCGCATGGCGGCGGAGGTCATGATGTCGAGGTTGCCGGCGTACGCGGGCAGGTACATCGCCATGCCCTCGACTTCGAGGAAGACGCTCACCTTCGTCGTCACCGCGGGAGCGCCCTTGGGCAGCAGGGTCCGCACCGGCTCGTCGGGCGCGATGGGCGTGAACTGCACCTGCTGCTTGAGCCGGTAGCCGGGGACGTACTCCTGCACCTTCGCGACCATCTCGTCGACGGAGGCGCGGATCGCCTCGTGCGTCTGCTCGTCGTCCTCGCTGATGAGGGCGAACACCGTGTCGCGCATGATCAGGGGTGGCTCGGCCGGGTTGAGGATGATGATCGCCTTGCCGCGCAGGGCGCCGCCGACCTTCTCGATGCCCGCCGTCGTCGTCTCGGTGAACTCGTCGATGTTGGCCCGCGTGCCCGGCCCGGCCGACTTCGACGCGATGGAGGCGACGATCTCGGCGTAGGGCACGGTCGTCACCCGGGAGATGGCGGCCACGACCGGGATCGTGGCCTGTCCGCCGCAGGTGACCATGTTGACGTTCTCGACGCCGGCCCCGTCGTCCTCGAGGTACCGGTCGAGGTTGACGGGCGGCACGACGTACGGGCCGATCGCCGCCGGCGTCAGGTCGACGAGCTTCTTGCCGTGCGCGGCCAGCTTGGCGGCATTGGCGACGTGGGCCTTCGCGGAGGTGGCGTCGAAGACGATGTCGATCTCGTCGAAGCCGTCGAGGGCGATGAGCCCGTCGACGCCCTCGTGGGTCGTCGGGATGCCGAGGCTCGCCGCGCGGCGCAGCCCGTCGGAGGCCGGGTCGATGCCGACCATCGCGCCCACCTCGAGCGTGCTGGACAGTCGCATCACCTTGAACATCAGGTCGGTCCCGATGTTGCCGGGGCCGATGATGGCCACCTTGGTCCTGGTCATGAGTGCTCCTCGGGGGAAGGGTCTTCGGCGGGGGCGAACGAGACCGTCACGGACCCGAGGCCGGTGATGTCGGCACGGACCGTGGAGCCCGGCCTCACCGGGTGCATGGGGCCGAGCGCCCCTGACAGCACGACCTGCCCGGCGCGCAGCGGGTCGCCGACCTGCTGGGCCGTGCGGGCGAGCCAGAGCAGCGCGTTGAGCGGGTCGCCGAGGCAGGCGGCTCCGTTGCCCTCGGAGACCAGGGCGCCGTCGGCGTGCATCCGCATCGTCACCGAGACGGGCTCGAGCTCCTCGAGAGTCCGGCGGTCGCGCCCCAGCACGAACAGGGCGCTCGACCCGTTGTCGGCGATGGTGTCGGTGATGGCGATGTCCCAGCCGGCCACCCGGCTGTCGACGATCTCGAGAGCGGCCACCGCGTGGTCGACTGCCGCGCGCACGTCCTCGACGTCGAGGTCGGGGGCGTCCAGGTCGGCGCCGAGCACGAACGCGACCTCGGCCTCCACCTTCGGCTGCAGCAGTCCGGCCATCGGGACCGCTGCCAGTGCCGACACGTCCATGTCGTCGAGGAGAATGCCGAAGTCTGGCCGGTCGACGCCCAACTGCTGCTGCACCGCCGGCGAAGTGAGGCCGATCTTGCGCCCGACGACACGGCGGCCTGCGAGAGACCGCCGGTGCGCCAGGCGTCGCTGGACCTCGTAGGCGCTCTCGAGGTCGTCCTCACCGAGAAGGTCACGCACCGGTGCACAGGGCGTGCCGGTGCGTGAGGCGGTCTCCAGACGTTCGACCGCACGGTCGATCGCGGTGGAGGGCGCCAGCGTGGTGGGTGGCTCGGATGTGACGTTCATGTGGACCTCCCGGGTAGATGGGTGCCATCGTGCGCATCGGCCGTCGTCACGCGCCACCGACTGGTGCCGCAGGGTGGAACGCTTGTCGCTGCGCCACAGCGGCGCTCAGCTGCGGCCCATGCTGGGCAGCAGGTCGTCGTGGGGATCGTCCAGACGCTGCATCCGCAGGCGCCCGCGCCACGATGACAGCACCGCGGCCAGGGCGAGGAGCACGATCCCTGCACCGAGCACCGTGGCGCGCGGACCGAAAGCATCGGCGAGGGCGCCCTGGGCCAGACCACCCACCGGGAAG
>NZ_JBPGXG010000126.1:0-13512 GCF_056755255.1 Monashia sp. HAY1-5C
TCCGTCGTCGGCAGCGTCAGATGTGTATAAGAGACAGGGTCAGAGGAGGTCGGTGAGCTCGGCGTTGGCGCGGTCGCGGACGACCTGGAGGGCCTCGTACGCGGTTCGGGCGCCGCGGGCGGCCGCCGCCAGTCCCTGGCACTCGGCGAGGGTGTGCACCGAGAGCGCGAGCCGCACGATGGGCACTTTGCTCGGCGCCATCGACAGCGACGACACGCCGAGACCCACGAGGACGAGCGCGAGCAGCGGGTCACCGGCGGACTCGCCGCAGACGCCGATGGGGCGGCCGGCGGCGGCCGCCCCCTCGCTCGCGAGGGCCACGACGTCGAGGACGGCCGGCTGCCACGGGTCGAGCAGGTCGGACAGCTCGCCCTGCATGCGGTCGGCGGCCATCGTGTACTGCGCGAGGTCGTTGGTGCCCAGCGAGCCGAACTCGACCTCCCCGAGCACGTGCCGCGCCCGCAGCGCGGCACCCGGCACCTCGATCATGACCCCGGCCTTGGGCAGCCCGTTCTCGCGGACCCGCCGCGCGAACCAGGCGGCCTCCTCGACGGTGGCCACCATGGGGGCCATGACCCGCACGTCGGCCCCTGTGTCGCGCGCCGCGATGGCGAGGGCCTCGAGCTGGGCGTCGAGCAGCTCGGGGCGCTCGGCCGACAGGCGCAGGCCGCGGCGTCCGAGGGCCGGGTTCTCCTCCGGGCCGAGGTCGGCGAAGGCCAGCGGCTTGTCGGCGCCGGCGTCGAGGGTCCGGACGACGACGCGTCGGTCGCCGAAGGGCGCCATGACGCGTCGGTAGATGTCGGCCTGCTCCTCCACCGTGGGCGCCTTGTCGGCCGAGAGGAAGACGAACTCGGTGCGGAAGAGGCCGACGCCTTCGAGGTCGAGCGGGCCGGCGGCCTCGGCGTCCTCGACGCCGCCGATGTTGGCCAGCAGCGCCACGGCGGCTCCGTCGGCGGTGCGGCCGGGGCCGGAGAGGTGCGCGAGGGCATCGGCCCGCCGCTGCCGGCGTCGGGCCTGCTCCTCGACGAGCGTCGGGTCGGGGTCGACGGCGACCTCGCCGGAGTCCCCGTCGAGCGCGACGGGCGTGCCGGGTGCGATGTCCATCGCGCCGTGCAGCTGGACGACGGCCGGGATCCCCATCTGGGCGGCGAGGATCGCGGTGTGGCTCGTGCGCCCGCCGCCCTGGGTGATGATGCCGACGACGAGGGCCCGGTTGAGCGTGGCCGTCTCGGCGGGCGCGAGGTCCTCGGCGACGAGGACGCACGGCTCGGTGAGGTCGGGGACGCCCGGCGCGGGCACGCCGAGCACGGCGGCGACGGCGCGCGCCCCGACGTCGCGCAGGTCGGTGACGCGCTCGGCGAAGTAGCCGCCGAGGGCCTCGAACTGCGCGGCGTACTCCTCGACGGCGTGGCTGATCGCGGTGGCCCGGCCCTGCCCGGCGGCGAGCAGCTTGTCGGCCGCCTTGACCAGGCCCTTGTCACGGGCGATGAGGGCGGTGGCCTTGAGGATCTGCTGCGCGGTGTCGTCGGCGTGGGCGGCCCGCTCCTCGAGCGAGACCGCCACCGCCTCGAACGCCGCCTTGACGTCGGCCAGGGCGGTCTCGTGGTCCTCCGGCGCAGCCTCGTCGGTCGGCGGCGGGACCGGTGGTGCGACCTGCACCACAGGCCCGTACGCCGTGCCGGGGCTGACACCGATGCCGTGGATCGTCGTCGCGGCGGCCATGGTGCCTCCTAGGCGTCGAGGTCCTGCGACAGCAGGTCGACGAGCTGGTCGAGGGTCGCGTCGGCGCCGTCGCCCTCCGCGCTGAGCACGACCTCCTCGCCGTGCTTGGCCCCGAGGGCCATGACGCCGAGGATGCTCGTCGCGTCGACGGGGTCCTGGCCCGGTCGGGCGATCTCGACGTCGAGGCCGCTGTTGCTCGCGGCCTCGACGAAGAGGGCGGCGGGACGGGCGTGCAGGCCCACGGACGAGGCGATGGTGACGGTACGACTGGCCATGAACGGCTCTCCTTCGCTGTCGGGTGTTCTCAGACGGTAGCGCTGGCCTCGACCTGCGCCAGGTTGTGCTCTCGGGACTTGAGGACGACGACGATGCCCGCCATGACGAGGACGCCGACGACGAGGGCGAGGACGAACAGGAGGAAGTTGCCGATGAGCGGCAGCACCCAGATGCCTCCGTGCGGGGCTCGCAGGGTCGCGCCGAAGAGCATCGCGAGCGCCCCGGTGATCGCCGAGCCCACGACGGACGAGGCGATGATGCGCACCGGGTCGGCCGCGGCGAACGGGATGGCACCCTCGGAGATGAACGAGAAGCCGAGCAGCCAGGCCGCCTTGCCGTTCTCGCGCTCGGGCTCGGAGAACAGGTGCGGGCGGACCGTCGTCGCGAGCGCCATGGCCAGGGGAGCCACCATGCCGGCGGCCATGACCGCGGCCATGATCTTCAGCTGCGGGGCGTCGGTCGCGGCCCCCGCGGCGGCCAGGCCGGTCGTCGCGAACGCGTAGGCCACCTTGTTGACCGGGCCGCCGAGGTCGAAGCCCATCATCGCGCCGAGGATGAGGCCGAGGACGACGGCGCTGGCGCCGCTCATGCCGGTGAGCCAGCTGTTGAGCCCGTCCGTCAGGCCCTTGATCGGGCGGCCGAGGACGGTGATGAACAGGCCCACGGTGATGAGGGAGCTCAGCAGCGGGATGACGACCACGGGCATGACGCCCCGGACGCCCTTGGCGACGTTCCAGCCGGAGACCCAGCGGGCCACGAAGCCACCGAGCAGGCCGGTGACGAGACCGCCGAGGAAGCCGGCGCCCATCGTGGCCGCGATCGAGCCGCCGACGATGCCGGGCACGAGGCCGGGCCGGTCGGCGATCGCGAAGGCGATGAAGCCGGACAGGATCGGCACGAGGAAGCCGAAGGATGCGCCGCCGATGACGAACAGCAGCGCCGCCCACGAGGTGAGGCTGCCGGGGGTGAACGTCGTCGCGATGTTGAGCGGGTCGCCCGGCTTGAGGTTGTACTTGACGATCTCGATGGCGCCCTGCTGGCCGAGGGCGACCTGGGCGAGCATGAACGACAGGGCGATGAGGATGCCGCCCGCCGCGACGAACGGGATCATGTAGGAGACGCCGGTCATGAGCCACTGGCGGATCCTCGTGCCGGTGCTCGCGCTCTCGTCGACCTTCGTCGTGAGCCCGCCCGACGCGCCGGCCGCGGCGGCAGCGGCGGCAGCCGCCTCGCGCTTGCTCGGGTCGGCGTCCCACTCAGCGACGAGCTGCTCGGCCTGTGCCACGAGGGCGGGGCCGTCGGAGATGCCCTTCTTGACGCCGACGTCGACGAGCGGCTTGCCGGCGAAGCGCCGGGCGTCCTTGACCGGGAGGTCGTGGGCGAAGATGACGGCGTCGGCGGCGGCGATCTCGGCCGGGCTCAGCGGCTTGCTGCCGGCCGAGCCCTGCGTCTCGACCTTCATCGTGTGGCCGGCGGCCTTCGCCGCGTTCTCGAGGCCCTCGGCGGCCATGTACGTGTGCGCGATGCCGGTGGGGCACGACGTGACGCCGACGAGGTTGAGGGTCCGCCGCTCGCGCGTGGCCGTGGCGACCGAGCCGGCGGCCGCGCCGGTGGCGTCGCTGGCAGCTGCCCCGCCGGCCGTGGCACCGGCTGCGGCACCGGTCGCGGCAGGGGCGGCCGAGGCGGCAGGAGCGTCGAGGGCGACCTCCTGGCTGACGACGCGCACGACCTCGGCCTCGGTCGTCGCGGCGAGGAGGGCGTCCTTGAAGTCCTGCTTCATGAGCGCCCGGGCGAGCTTGGGCAGCATCTGCATGTGGGCGTCGCCGCCGCCCTCGGGGGCCGCGATGAGGAAGACGAGACGGGCGGGGCCGTCCTTGGCACCCCAGTCGATGCCCGAGGTGCGGCCGAAGACGAGCGAGGGCTCGGTGATGGCCGTGCTGCGGGCGTGCGGGATGCCGATGCCGCCGGGCAGACCGGTGGCCATCGTCTCCTCGCGGGTGCGGACGTCGGCGAGGAACTGGTCGAGGTCGGTGCAGCGGCCGGTCGCGACGAGGCGCTCGCCGAGCGTGCGCGTCGCCTCGTGACGGTCGGCACCGGTGAGGTCGAGGACGACCTGCTCTTCGGTGATGAGGGACATGCGGGTTCCTTTCGGTTCAGCCGGCCAGGCGCCAGGTGAAGTCAGGGGTGTCGGTGCTGTCGACGGGGATGCCGAGCAGGTCGGCGGGCGTGGGGACGCGGCTGCCGGGCAGCGTCACGGCCGCGGCGCCCCAGAGGACGCCGGTGACGAGGGCTTCCTCGGGTCCCTGCCCGGTGGACAGGCCGTGGAGGAGGCCGGCGAGCATGCAGTCGCCGGCCCCGACGGTCGACAGCGGGGCGGTGATCGTCGCGCGGGCGTGGACGGCTGCGTCGGCGGTGACGAGCAGCGCGCCGTCGCCGCCGAGGCTCACCGCGACGCACTCGATCCCGTTCGTGACGAGGTCGAGGGCGGCGTCGC
Source organism: Monashia sp. HAY1-5C (assembly GCF_056755255.1). Classification (NCBI taxonomy): domain Bacteria; kingdom Bacillati; phylum Actinomycetota; class Actinomycetes; order Micrococcales; family Intrasporangiaceae; genus Intrasporangium; species Monashia sp. HAY1-5C. The sequence goes on from NZ_JBPGXG010000126.1 coordinate 4,493, forward strand.
GGACGTCGCCGAGGGTGGGCAGGTCGTGCCCGACGACCTCGGCGAGCTCCTCGTGGTTGGGCTTGACGAGGCTCGGGCGGGCCGCGACGGCCGCGGCCATCGGGGCGCCGGAGGAGTCGACGGCGACGCGGACGCCGAGGTCGCGGACCCGGGCCACGAGCGTCGCGTAGAGGTCGGCCGGTGCGCCGGGCGGCAGGCTGCCGCACCCGACGACCCAGTCGGAGCCGGCGTCGAGCTCGCCGGCGAGGGCCACGGTGGCGTCGACGAGCGCGTCGACCTCGGCGCTCGACAGCGTCGGGCCCGGCTCGTTGAGCTTGGTCGTCGTGCCGTCGGGCTCGAGGACGCTGATGTTCATCCGGACCGTGCCCGCGACGGGGACGCTACGGCGGCAGACGCCGGACGCGTCGAGCAGCTCCTCGAGCAGGTGGCCCTCGGGCCCGCCGGCGGGCAGGACGGCGACGGTCCGGCCGGCGTTGGCGGCGAGGGCGCGGGAGACGTTGACGCCCTTGCCGCCCGGGTCGATCCGGCTCTCCGTGGCGCGGTGCACCTCGCCGCGGCGCAGGGCGTCGATGACGACGGCGCGGTCGACGCTGGGGTTGGGCGTGAGCGTGACGATCATGCGGTCACCACCTCGGGTCCGGCGGCCCGCAGGTCGGCCGCGACGTCGTCGGGAAGGTCGGTGTCGGTGACGAGGACGTCGACCTCGTCGAGGCCGGCGAAGCGGTGCAGGTGGTCGTCCCCGGCCTTGCTCGAGTCGGCGAGGACGACGGCGGACCGGCCCGCCGCGACCATGGCCCGCTTGACGACGGCCTCCGACTGGTCCGGGGTCGTGAACCCGCGGGCCGCGGACAGGCCGTTCGTGCCGACGAACGCGACGTCGACGACGACGTCGCGCAGGGCGTTGACGGCCCAGACGCCGACGGCCGCACCGGTGACTCCGCGGACGGTGCCGCCGACGACGTAGAGGGAGATGCCGGGCCGGGCGCAGAGGACGCCGGCGATCTGGACGCTGTTGGTGACGACCGTCAGCTCGGCGTCCGGCGGCAGCAGCTCGGCGAGCGCCTGGGTGGTCGTCCCGGAGTCGAGGACGATGCTGCCGCCGGCAGGCACCTGCTCGAGGGCGCGGGCGGCGATGCGGCGCTTGACGTCGGCGAGCCGGCCGAAGCGGGTGGCGAGGGTGGGCTCGACCTCGAGGCGCTCGACGGGGATCGCGCCGCCGTGGACCCGGCGCAGCGAGCCGCGGCGCTCGAGTGCGGACAGGTCGCGGCGGATGGTCTCGGCGGCGACCCCGAGGGTGTCGGCGAGGGCGCTGACCTCGACCCTGCCGGCCTGGCGCGCCTCGCTCATGATGCGCTGCTGCCGCTCCGCTGCGTACATCGGACCCCTTCGTCCTGCCGGTGGCGCGCTCGTCGCGCCGTGCCGTCCTCGTGCCGGGTGCTGGTCGTGCTGGTGATGCTCGGTGGTGGTGATGCTCGGTGGTGGTGCCGGGCCCGGCCGTGGTGGGGCCGGTCGTTCCATGGAACCACCGACGTGGGCTCAAGTAAAGGGATTCGGGCACCCGTTTTTGTGGCTCTTCGGCGAGGGAGGCCATAGCGCACACGCCGAGCACGCGAAAGCGGGCGGGAACGGGCACCCGGACCGGCAGCCGCGTCAGGACGGGCCGGGCGCCTCGAGGACCGAGAGCACGTTCCCCGAGGGGTCGGTGAACCAGGCGATGGGTGGACCACCGCCGCGGAAGACGCCCGACGCGTCGGTCTCCATCGGCGTGCCCTCGTAGTGCTCGAAGGTGACGCCCCGCGAGGCCAGCCCCTCGACCGTGGACTCGATGTCCTCGACGGGGAAGTTGAGGATCGTGTACGTCGCCGGCGTGTGGTCCGGCTTGGGGTAGACGAGCACCGGGCGGTCACCCGCGAGGTGCAGCGTCAGCATGCCGTTCTCCTCGGTGACGTGCAGGCCGAGCGTGTCTGCGTAGAAGGTGCGGGCGGCGTCGAGGTCCTTCACGGCGAAGCCGCTGAAGGCCTTGGAGCTCTCGAGCACAGTGGTCCCCTCTCGTCGTGGCGGTCCTCCCCAGTGAACTCCTCGACGCGGTCGCGTGGGGGCTTGGCGGTGGCGGGCTTGACGGTGGCGGGCTTGGCGGTGGCGGGCTTGGCCGCGCGCCGGGCCCCGGTGACGGTCCGCGTCGTTACGATCGGCCCGTGAGCGCCAAGCCCGCCGTCGTCGTCGCGCCCAGCCCGGCCAGCCCGTCCGGGGCGCGGGAGGTGCGCGTGTCGAGCCCGGACCGCGTGCTGTGGCCTGCGGAGGGGATGGCCGACGGCAGGCCGGTCACCAAGCTCGACATGGCCGAGTACCTCGTCGCCGTGGCCGACCCGCTGCTGCACGCCCTCGGCGACCGGCCGGTGACGCTGCAGCGCTTCCCCGAGGGCATCGAGGGCGAGGAGTTCTTCTCGAAGAACCCGCCGAAGGGCGTGCCCGACTGGGTGCGCACGGTCGTGTGCACGTACCCCTCCGGCCGTCGCCACCCGCAGCTCGTCGTCGACGAGGTCGCCACGGCGGTGTGGGCCGCCCAGATGAACACCATCACCTTCCACCCGTGGCCGGTGCGAACCGGCAGCATCGACAACCCCGACGAGCTGCGCATCGACCTCGACCCGCAGCCGGGGCGCGGCTTCGCCGACGCCGTCGAGGCGGCGTTCGCGCTGCGCGAGGTCATGGCCGAGATCGGGTTGACGGCCTGGGCCAAGACGTCGGGCAACCGCGGCGTGCACGTCTACGCGCGGGTCGCGCCGACGCACGAGTTCCTCGACGTGCGCCATGGCGTCATCGGCATCGCCCGCGAGCTCGAGCGCCGGCTGCCCGACCTCGTCACGACCTCGTGGTGGAAGGAGGAGCGCGGCGAGCGCGTCTTCGTCGACTTCAACCAGGCCTGCCGCGACCGCACCATCGCCTCGGCGTACTCGCCGCGTCCGCTGCCGGGCGCCCCGGTGTCGACGCCGGTGACGTGGGACGAGCTGCGGTCGGTCGACCCCAAGGAGCTGACGCTGCGCACCGTGCCCGGGCTCGTCGCGTCGCGCGGCCACGCGTGGGACGGCATGGACGACGCCGTCGGCGATGTCGCGGCCGCGATCGCGCTGTGGGACAAGGACGTCCACGAGCGAGGCCTCGGCGAGCTGAACTTCCCGCCCGACTACCCGAAGATGCCCGGCGAGCCCCCGCGCGTCCAGCCGAGCAAACGCCGGCAGGACAAGTCCGACGCGGAGTACATGGCGCCCAAGGCCGAGCGCGACGCCGAGCTGCGCGACGTGTGGGGCCCGGTCGTGCCGCCGGTCCCGCCGATGCTCGCCAAGCCGGTCAAGGACTTCTCGGCCGTCAAGGGCGAGGTGCTCTACGAGCCGAAGTGGGACGGCTTCCGCTCGATCATCTACCGGTCCGGCGACCTCGTCGAGATCGGCTCGCGCAACGAGAAACCGATGACGCGGTACTTCCCCGACGTCGTCGAGGCGGTGCTCGCCAACTTCCCCGAGCAGGCGGTCATCGACGGCGAGATCGTCCTCGTGTCACCGTCGTCCGGGGACCGCCTCGACTTCGACCTGCTCCAGCAGCGCATCCACCCGGCCGCGTCGCGCGTGAAGAAGCTCGCGGCCGAGACGCCGGCCTCGTTCGTCGCGTTCGACCTGCTCTCCCTCGACGGCGTCTCGTACGTGGACCGCCCGTTCAGCGAGCGCCGGTCCGCCCTCGAGAAGGCCCTGGCCGACGCCCAGCCGCCGGTGCACCTGACGCCGGCCACCGCCGACCGCGAGGTCGCGCGCGGCTGGTTCACCCAGTTCGAGGGGGCCGGGCTGGACGGCGTCATCGCCAAGCCGGTCGACGTGCACTACGAGCCGGACAAGCGCCTCATGTACAAGATCAAGCACGAGCGGACCGCCGACTGCGTCGTCGCCGGCTACCGCGTCCACAAGAGCGGTCCCGACGCGATCGGCTCGCTCCTGCTCGGCCTCTACGGCCCCGACGGACAGCTCGCGTCGGTGGGCGTCATCGGCGCGTTCCCCATGGCGCGGCGCAGGGAGCTGTTCGAGGAGCTGCAGCCGCTCGTCGCGGAGTGGGACGAGCACCCGTGGAACTGGGCCCAGCCGGAGGAGGGGGTGCGCAACCCGCGGTCCTCGGAGTACTCGCGCTGGAACAACGGCAAGGACCTCTCGTTCGTCCCGCTGCGGCCCGAGCGCGTCGTCGAGGTGCGCTACGACCACATGGAGGGCGACCGGTTCCGTCACACGGCGCAGTTCGTCCGCTGGCGCCCGGACCGCGACCCCGAGTCGTGCACCTACGCCCAGCTCGAGGAGCCCGTCAGCTACGACCTCGCCGACGTCCTCTCCGCCACCCCCGACTGACCCCCCGCCACCCCTTCTTCAGCACCGAACGAATCGTTCGGTCACACCGATCCCGCGCCTCAGCACCGAACGAGTCGTTCGGTGCCGAACTGCGCGGTCCACCGGTGTGTTCGGCCCTCGGCGGCGCGTTCGAGCTTTACCGACCCGTTCGGCCGACCGATCCCGCGCCTCGGCACCGAACGGCTCGTTCGGTGCCGAACTGTGCGGTGCACCGGTGAGTTCGGGATCTACCGACGCGTTCGGACCTCGGCGGCGCGTTCGGGCCTCACCGACGCGTTCGGCCGACCGATCCCGCGCCTCAGCACCGAACGACTCGTTCGGTGCCGAACTGTCCGGTGCACCGGTCAGTTCGGGCTCTACCGACGCGTTCGGGCCTCACCGACGCGTTCGGCCCGGGCGAGGCGGGTCAGCGACGGCCGCTGGCGAGGCGGGCGAGGGCAACGATGATCGCGATGCCACTGCCGACGAAGCCGAACCACAGCGCGGTCCGGGCGACGACCTCCCACACCGCGTCGTGGGCGAAGTCGAAGGGGAAGACCTGCCAGATGCGGACCAGGGCGGCCAGGCCGATCGAGGTCGTGACGAGGTCACCGAGGGCGCGCAGCCGGGGCGGGTCGGCCACGGTGTAGACGAGGTTGGCGACGAGCCCGGCCACGAGCGTGGCGTTGACCAGGCCGAGGACGAGCGTCATCGCCGGCGTCAGGAACGGCACGGCCTCCCAGCCGGGTGCGACGTCGATGAGGTAGAGCAGCACCCCGTTGACGACGACCGCGGCGATGTAGCCGGCGCTCGCCGACGCGGGCAGCGTCCCACCGGCGGTCCGGCGGGACGGCTGGCTGGTCGGCTCACGGGTCGGCTGGTGCAGGTGGGTGGACATGAGGACTCCTCTCGGGCCCGGCCGGTCAGCCGGTCGGGGTGTGGTGCCAGAGGTCGGGCTGGTCCGCGGGCCGAGGCTCACCCGGGGTCGACGCGTCCGGCGGGACGACCGTGTCCGGCGGGACCACCGCGTCGCCGCGTGGCGGGCCGGACGGCGGGGCCAGCGGCGGCAGCGGCTCGCTGCCACCGGCGTCGAAGCGGAACGGCGGGTACACGTCGGTCATGAGCGCCGCGTACGCCATGACGCGGTAGACCCAGCGGTTGAGCCCGACGACGACGTCGAACAACCCCCGCGGCATCGTGCCGGTGACGAGCAGCACGATGCCCGCGACGAACACGAGGATGCCGAGCACACCGGGCCAGCCACCGACCCGCACGCCCTGGCCGTCGGTGTGCGACTGCGTCCCGACGATGAGGGCGACGACGACCCAGTGCGGCAGCAGGATCAGCCACTTGACGAAGATGAGGCCGCGCGACAGCCGCTCGGGGTAGGCGATGTCGAGGCGCGCGTCGTCACCGGGCTGCGGGTCCAGCGAGAACGGTGGGTAGCGGTCGGTGCCGAGTCCGCCCGAGCCGCAGTAGTGCATGACGCGCCAGCTCCACCGCATCACGCCGACGTTGAGGTCGAAGAGGCTGCGCGGGTAGCGGCCGGTGACGAGGATCGCGAACCACGCGCAGACCGTGGTCACGCCGAAGACGAGCCACAGGCCGACGAGCACGACGAAATGCGGCAGGGCGAGGAACCACTTGACCAACCACAGCCAGCGCGACAGGTCCGGCGCGATCCGCGCCTCGAGCACCACGGGGTGCGCGAGCGTCGGCTGCACCGCGTCCGCCCGGTCGATGCCGAAGGACGCGGACCCCTCCCCCGGGCCGGCGCCCGCAGCTCCGGTGGTCACGACGGGACGCCCCTGGGGCGTCGGGCCGGGCCCGGAGCCGGGCTCGTCGTGGTCGTGGTCGCGCGCGCGGTCCCGTCCGCGGACACCGGTGACGACGAGGACGACGCCGACCACGAGGAGCACCAGCCCGACGACGACCATCCCGACGCCGAGGGGCACGACCGCCGCGGACCGGACGCCGGCGACGGCCGACACCGACACGCCGGGCACACCGGACGCGTTGAGCACGGCCACGGTCCAGCTGCCGGAGCGCAGGGTCCACGTCAGCGTCTGGGTGCCCGAGCCGGTGGCCCTGGCGGCCCAGAAGCTCTCGGTGGCGGGCGGGGCGACCGACCCGCTGCCCGGCACCGCGCGGTAGGTGACGACGCCGCGGGCATCGACGCCGACCACCTGGTCGCGCGCGGCGCCCGAGAGGTAGCGGTCGAGGGCCGCGGTGGGCGCGACACCGACGAAGACCGGGTTGACGCCGTCCGCGGGAGTCACGGCGAGGCGCATCTCGAGGTCGAGGCGGTCGACGACGCTGCTCGGGCCGTCGAGCCGGACCATCGTGTCGGTGGTCGTCACGGCGACGCCCGGGGAGGCGAGGCGCTCGATCGACACGGAGTGCCAGCCGGCGCTGTCGCGGGTCGTCGCCTCCAGCACCCCGATGGCACCACCGCCGACGATGAGGCCCAACCCCGGCAGGAGGAGCAGGCAGCCGATGACCAACATGACAACATGACGCGTTTTCATGGCGAACTCCGTTGACGGCTCTACGTTTTCAACGTTAGGCCGGTCCTCGCGCGGCGCCGCGGGAGTGTGACCCACGAGTCCTGTCCGGCACGTCACACCGTCCGGACCGTCTCGTGGGTCACCTTTCGCGGACGCCCCCGGCGGGCCGCGGGACGATGGCCGTGGAGGCGGATCCCATGAGCACCCTGATCGTCCACGAGTCCATGTTCGGCAACACAGCCGCGATCGCCGAGGCCATCGCCGAGGGGATCGCCCGCACCCGCGGTGCGCCGCCCGGCAGTCCACCAGACGCCTCAGCCCCAGATCCGGGCGGCCACCCGACCACGGTCCGCGTCGTCCCCGTGACGCAGGCCCCGACCCGCATCGGTGACGACGTGGAGCTGCTCCTCGTCGGCGGCCCGACGCACGCGTTCTCCATGTCGCGCAGCTCGACACGGGCCGACGCGGCTCGCCAGGGCGCGACGGGCTCGGCCCACCGCGGCATCCGGGAGTGGATCCAGGAGGTGGAGCCGCGCGAGGACCTGCGGGTGGTCACGTTCGACACCCGCGTCCACGTCCGGATGCTGCCGGGGTCAGCGGCCAAGCAGGCAGCGATCGCCTTGCGGCACAAGGGGTTCCGACGCGCCGAGCGCGGTGAGAGTTTCTGGGTCGGTGGTACGGACGGTCCGCTCTCGCACGACGAGGTCGTGCGGGCCCGGGCGTGGGGCGCGTTCCTCGCGACCCTGCCCGTCGCGGTCTGACGCTGTCTGACGCGGTCTGACGCGGTCTGACGCGGTCCGACGCGCTCCGGAAGGGCACATTTTGGGGCCCGGCTCGCCGTGCGAGTCCGGGCCCCGGGCGACGGTTCACGTACCACATCGGGCCAACCGTCAAAGTCTTTGCGTCGTCATGAATTGTTCCGACTTTCTCCATTGAAACGTCGGCAGACACGCCGCTTTGCCCGATTGCAGATAACTTGCGGGAAGCCAGCAGGCACGTTGCGATGCGTCATACAGTGCCCGCAGGACCCACCGAGCCCGCGAGGACCACGATGCAGAGCAGCACGTTCACGCTGACCACGCCCGACGGCACCGAGGTGTTCGTCAACCGCTGGCTGCCCGACGGCGCGGTCAAGGGCATCGTCCAGATCGCGCACGGCATGGCCGAGCACTCCTCGCGGTACGCGCGCTTCGCGGAGCGGCTGACGGCCCACGGGTACGCCGTCTACGCGTCCGACCACCGCGGTCACGGGCGCACGCCCGGCACGCGCGGCAGCTTCGCCGCGAACGAGGGCTGGCAGACCGTCGTCGACGACCTGCGCGCCGTCGCCGACCGGGCCCGCGAGGAGCACCCGGAGCTGCCCCTCTTCCTCCTCGGCCACAGCATGGGCAGCTTCCTGGCCCGGGGCTTCGCGGCCCAGCACGGCGCCGAGCTGGCCGGGCTCGTGCTGACCGGCACGGCCGGCAGCGCCGGACCGCTCGGCAACGTCGGGGTCCTCCTCGCCACGGCCCAGGCGCGGCTCCGCGGCCACGAGCACGTCAGCGGCCTGATGAACCAGCTGACGTTCGGCCAGTACAACGCGGCGTTCAAGCCGACGCGCACCGAGTTCGACTGGCTCTCGCGCGACACGGCCGAGGTCGACAAGTACGTAGCGGACCCCGACTGCGGGTTCGTCTTCACCGCGGGCGGCTTCGTCGACCTGCTCAAGGGCCTGGCCGCCGTCAACAGCGACCGCGTCGTGTCGCGGATCCCCGAGGACCTGCCCATATACCTCGCCGCCGGCGACATGGACCCGGTCGGCAACAAAGGCAAGGGCGTGCGGGCGGTCGCCAACCAGCTACGGCGCGTCGGCGTCCGGGACGTCACCGTCACGCTCTGGCCCGGCGCGCGGCACGAGATCCTCAACGAGACCAACCGCGACGAGGTCGAGGCCGAGATCGTCGACTGGCTCGACGCCCACCTCCCCGCCTGACAGCGCCGCAACCGCCGCCGTCGGGCCTGACCGAGCCCCTGCCCCGCCCCCTGTCCCACCTGCCCTGCCCCTGCCCTGCCCCTGCCCTGCCCACGACACCGCCGGCCGCCCGTCCCGCAACACACCGAGCAGTTGCCAACCTGTCTCTTATACACATCTGACGCTGCCGACGACGGA
>NZ_JBPGXG010000127.1:0-13271 GCF_056755255.1 Monashia sp. HAY1-5C
GGGGGAGGGGGGGGGCGGGTTCTCCTTGCGCTGGCCTGCCCCCTTCCATCCGGGGGCCCCCCCCGGCCCTGGCCGTATGCTGCCCGCATGGCGACTGACCCCCTCTCCGCGCCCGCCCGTGTCAGCGTCGTCCTCGCCTCGGCGTCCCCCGCTCGTCTCGAGACGCTGCGCCGGGCCGGCATCGACCCGATCGTCATGGTCAGCGGCGTCGACGAGGACCTCGCCCTCGCCGAGGCGACCGAGCGCTACGGGCCCCTCGAACCGGCCGACATCGCGCTGCTGCTGGCCCGGGCGAAGGCCGAGGAGGTCGCCGCCCGCTCGGACCGGGCGGCCCTCGTGCTGGGCTGCGACTCGGTGCTGGAGCTCGACGGAGAGATGCACGGCAAGCCGGCGGACGGGGCCGAGGCGGTCTCCCGCTGGCGCCGGATGCGGGGACGGTCCGGCGTGCTGCACACGGGTCACTGGCTCGTCGACGACCGCGACGACTCCGGGGCGACGCTCGGGGCGACCGCCTCGACGACCGTCCACTTCGCGCGCCTGTCCGACGACGAGATCGAGGCCTACGTCGCCACCGGCGAGCCGCTGAGCGTCGCGGGCGCGTTCACCGTCGACGGGCTCGGCGGCGCGTTCGTCACGGCCGTCGAGGGCGACCACCACAACGTCGTCGGCCTGTCGCTGCCCCTGCTGCGCGAGCTGCTCGCCGACGCCGGCATCGAGTGGTTCGACGTCGTAGGGCGCTCGGCGGAGTGAGGCGACCGCCGAGCCGGTAATCCGTCTGCCCGGTCAGGGGTAGAGGTCGTCGGTGAGGTTCTCGATGACGAGGTAGTTCTCGGTCCACCACCACATCTGCGCCGCTCCGGCGACGACGATGAGCCCGAGGACCCACCAGCGGTAGCGCTCGACCCGGGGCAGCCTGAGGAACCAGGCGATGACGAGCGTCATCGGGAACGCGAGCATCGCGTACCGGATCCGGCTCGGCGTCGTGCTCGTGACGAGGAGCAGGTACGCCGGGTACGCACCGGCCCAGCCCCAGATCTCCGGGCCCCACCGCCACGAGTGCCGCGACAGCATGAACCAGGCGAAGGCGGCCACCCCGGCGATGCCGAGAACCTGGCCGATGACACCCCAGTAGTCGTAGAGCAGGTTCCACCACAGGTAGAGCTTGACCTTGGTCTGGATGTTCCAGGCCAGCATCGTCTGGTTGTAGGCGTCGGGGGTCTCGGTGGCGATCGACACGATCGTCGGCCACAGCCAGGTCAGGGCACCGGCGTAGGCCGCGAGCCCCGCCATGAGCCAGCGGAACCGCACCGGGTTGGTGCCCTCGTCCTTCTTCCACCAGCGGACCGCGGCGTGGGCGAGGATGACCGGGACCATGGCGATGACGACGTTGCGGCTCAGCGACAGCACGAGCAGGGCGAGCACGACCCAGCCGTACCGGCGGCGGCGCAGCAACCACAGCGTCGTCGTGACGCCGAGCAGTGCCGTCGACTCGGTGTACGAGGCGGAGAACGCCGGCGAGGCGATGTAGAAGCACGTCGCGACGACGGCGACGACGGCCTCCCAGCGGCCGACGACCTCGTCGACGAGCTTGAAGAGCATGTGCATCGCGGCGAACCCGACGAGGGTCGACAGCAGCGGCGCGACGAGGACGAACGGCAGGCCCGTCAGCTTCATGACGAGCCCGACGGTCATCGGGAACACCGGGAAGAAGGCCCACGGGTTCATGTCGATGCCGCCCCAGCCCGCCCGTGGGAGGACGGCCGGGTACCCGTGCTCGGCGATGACGCGGTACCACTGGCCGTCCCAGTTCGTCATCGCGACGAGGTAGCCGGGGTCGGCGGGCGACGGGTAGAAGATGCGGATGTTCTGCGTGCCGATGGGCAGCGGGATCTGGTACCGGGCCAGGTAGCTGCCGGCGACGAGAACGAAGACCCGGGACACCGCGTAGACGGCGAAGGGGAACCAGACGGGGAACCGGCGCCAGAAGGGCTGGTGCGCCTCGACGGCCCGGTCCGGGTGCTCGAGGCGGTGACCGAGGCGCGACTCAGACCGGCGGGACGGAGCGTCGGCGGTCGCTGAAGTGACGGTCACGCCGGGAAGCATAGGCCAGACGCCGGGCCAGCTCCGAGCGCAGTTCGGAGGCCTCGATGACCGCGTCGACGACGAGGTCCGCGGCCAGCCGTTCGATGTCGACGTCCTCCTCGTACTCGCGGCGACGCTCGGCGACGAAGGCGTCGCGGGCCGCCTCGCCCTGCTGCTGCTCGATCTCGGCGATCTTGTTGGCGTAGACGGCGTTGACGGCGGCCTCGGGGCCCATGACGGCGATCCGCGCGGTCGGCAGCGCGATGGTCGCGTCGGGCCCGAAGCCCGGCCCGCCCATGGCGTAGAGCCCGGCCCCGTAGGCCTTGCGGACGACGACGCAGAACTGGGGCACGGTGGCCGACGAGACGGCGCTGACCATCTTGGCGCCGTGCCGGATGATGCCGCCGCGCTCGACATCGGAGCCGATCATGAACCCCGGCACGTCGGCGAGGTAGACGAGCGGGATGGAGAAGGCGTCGCAGAGCCAGATGAAGCGCGCGGCCTTGTCGGCGCTGTCGGTGAACAGGACCCCGCCCTTGACGAGCGAGTTGTTGGCGACGATGCCGACGGTTTCGCCGGCGATCCGACCGAACCCGATGACCAGCTCGCCGGCCCAGAGCGGTTTCAGCTCGAAGAACGAGTCGTCGTCGACGAGCCCGTCGATGACCTCGTGGATGTCGAAGGGGACCGACTCGCGCTCCGGCACCGTGTGCTCGGTCAGCGGCTCGGCGGGGTCCTCCGGGTGGTAGGTCGGCGGGCTGTCGCGCCACGAGCCGGGCACGTAGGAGAAGTAGAGCTTGGCCAGCTCGATCGCCTCGACGTCGTCGTGCGCCAGCAGGTCGCCGACGCCGGAGACGCTGCAGTGCATGCGCGCACCGCCCATCTCCTCGAGGGTGACCTTCTCGCCGACGACCATCTCGGCCATGCGCGGGCTGCCGAGATACATCGACGCGTTGCCCTCGACCATGATGATGAGGTCGCAGAAGCTCGGGATGTACGCACCGCCGGCCGCGCTCGGGCCGAACAGGCAGCAGATCTGCGGCACCTTGCCCGAGAGCGCCACCTGGTTGTGGAAGATCCGACCCGCGCCGCGGCGGCCCGGGAACATCTCGACCTGGTCGGTGATGCGGGCGCCGGCGGAGTCGACGAACCAGAAGACGGGCAGCTCCTCGCGCAGCGCCATCTCCGTCGCCCGGACGATCTTCTCGACGGTGCGCGACCCCCAGGACCCGGCCTTCACGGTCGGGTCGTTGGCGATGACGACGGCGGGGCGTCCGTCCACGGTGCCGCGACCGGTGACGACGCCGTCGGCCGGCAGGCCGGGCGCGAGCGCGTTGGCGTAGCGGCCGTCCTCGACGAAGCTGCCCTCGTCGAAGAGCAGGGCGATGCGGTCGCGGACGTAGATCTTGCCCTGGCTGTCGAGCTTGGCCTTCGCCTTCTCCGGGGGCAGCTCGGACGCGGCGTGCGCGGCCGCGAGGCGGCGTCGGACGTCACCGACGCGGGGGTCCGGCGCGTGGTGGCCGGTGCTCATGCCGGCAGCCCCAGGCCACGGGCGATGAGCATCCGCTGGACCTCGGAGGTGCCTTCGCCGATCTCGAGGATCTTGGCGTCCCGGTAGAACCGGGCCACCGGGAACTCCTCCATGAAGCCGTTGCCGCCGAAGACCTGGGTCGCGATGCGGGTGGCGGTCACGGCTGCCTCGGTGGCGTACAGCTTGGCGATGGCCGCGGCGTGCTTGACCTCCTTGACCGACCGGCGGCCCTCGTGCAGCTCGTCCTTGAGCCAGGCGGCCTTGTAGGTCAGGGTCCGGGCGGCCTCGACGCTGACCGCGAGGTCGGCGATCTGGAACGAGACGCCCTGGTTGACGCCGATCGGCTTGCCGAACGCGGTACGGGTCCTGGCGTAGTCGGTGGCCAGCTCGAGGCACGCCTGCGCGCAGCCGACGGCGAGGGAGGCGATGGCGATGCGGCCGTCGTCGAGGGTCTTGAGGAACTGCTTGAAACCCTCCCCCTCGGCGCCGAGCAGGTTGGCCACCGGCACCCGGCAGTCCTCGAAGGTGAGGCCATGGGTGTCGGAGACGTGCCAGCCGAGCTTGTGGTAGGCGGGCTCGACGACGAAGCCCGGCGTGCCGGCGGGCACCATGATCGCGGAGATCCGGGCCGAGCCGTCCTCGTCCGTGCCGGTGCGGGCGGTGACGGTGACGACCGAGGTGATGTCGGTGCCGGAGTTGGTGATGAAGGCCTTCGCGCCGTTGAGCACCCACTCCTCGCCGTCGCGCACGGCCCTCGTCCGCGTGGCGCCCGCGTCGGAGCCGGCCTCGGGCTCGGTGAGGCCGAAGCCGGCGAGCGCCCGCCCGGCGACGAGGTCGGGCAGGAAGCGCTGCTTCTGCTCCTCGTCGCCGTACGTGAGGATCGGGTTGATGCCGAGGCCGACGCCGGCCGACAGGGTGATGCCGATCGACTGGTCGATGCGGCCGAGCTCCTCGATGGCGACACAGAGGCTCGTGAAGTCGCCCTGCCCCGGCGCCGCGCTGCCGCCGTACTCCTCGGGCACGACGAGTCCGAACAGGCCGAGGTCGCCCATCTTCGGCACGAGGTCGGTGGGGAAGTGGGAGGCGGCGTCCCACTTTGCGATGTTCGGCGCGACCTCCTTCTCGGCGAAGTCGCGGACGACCTGTCGGAAGTCCTCGTGCTCCGGGCTCAGCTCGAACATCAGTGTTCTCCTTGTGGGATGCGCTTGACGCTTACGTAAACGTAAAGCACGATCGAAGCCATGACAAGTGCGCCGACATGGACCATCGCGCAGGTCGCCGAGGAGTTCGGCGTCACGCATCGCACGGTGCGCCACTACGAGGAGCTCGGGCTCATCTCCCCCGAGCGGCGCGGCACGCAGCGGGTCTACCACCGGCGCGACCGCACCCGCCTCAACCTCATCCTGCGCGGCAAGCGGCTCGGCTTCCCGCTCGAGCAGATCCGCACGATCATCGACCTGTTCGACGCTCCCCGGGGCCGCCGCGCCCAGCTGGAGTACGTCCTCGGCCAGATCGACGAGCGCCGCGCGGACCTCGACCAGCGGCTGCGGGACGTGCAGGACGCCATCGCCGAGCTCGGTGAGTTCGAGCGCCGGTGCCGCGAGGACCTCGCCCGGCTGGAGTCCGACGCCTCCTGAGGCCCGTCCAACGCGGTGCGGCACCCATGACGCTGCGTTATGGGTCCCCCTAGCGGAACTCGCGCCCGGTCGTGACACGATGGCGGCATGAGCGCTGCAGACCCGAAGTTCTCCGCCTACGCACACCCCGAGCGTCTCGTCACCACCGAGTGGCTGGCCGAGCAGCTGGCCGCGGGCAACGTCGGCGGCCCGGACGGGATCGCCCTGCTCGAGTCGGACGAGGACGTGCTGCTCTACGACACCGGCCACATCCCCGGAGCCCTGAAGATCGACTGGCACGTCGACCTCAACGACCCGGTGACCCGGGACTACGTGGACGGCGCGCGCTTTGCCGAGGTCCTGGGCGCCCGCGGCATCGCGCGCGACACGACGGTCGTCATCTACGGCGACAAGAGCAACTGGTGGGCCGCCTACGCCCTGTGGGTGTTCAGCCTCTTCGGCCACGAGGACGTCCGTCTCCTCGACGGCGGCCGCGCGAAATGGGTCGCGGAGGGCCGCGAGCTGACGCGTGAGGTCCCGACGCCGAAGCCGGCCCAGTACCCCGTGGCCGAGCGTGACGACGCCCCGATCCGCGCCTTCAAGGACGACGTGCTCGCCCACCTCGGCAAGCCGCTCGTCGACGTTCGCTCGCCCGGCGAGTACTCGGGCGAGCTGCTCCACATGCCGGACTACCCCCAGGAGGGCGCGATGCGCGGCGGGCACATCCCCGGCGCAAGGTCGGTGCCGTGGGCCCGCGCGGCGAACGAGGACGGCACGTTCAAGTCGCGCGAGGAGCTGGAGGCGATCTACCTGGCCGAGCAGGGCCTGGCACCGACGGACGACGTCGTCGCCTACTGCCGCATCGGCGAGCGCTCGTCGCACACGTGGTTCGTCCTGACGCACCTGCTCGGCTTCGAGGCGGTCCGCAACTACGACGGGTCGTGGACCGAGTGGGGCAACGCCGTTCGTGTCCCCATCGAGAAGTGACCGGACCGACCGAGGCGCCCTGATCCCGATGACCGACACTCCCCTCCCGACGGCCTTGGCCGAGATCGCCGAGGACTTCCGCACCGCCTCGACCGACCTCAAGCTGCAGCTGCTCCTCGAGTTCAGCGACGAGCTGCCCGCCCTGCCCGAGCGCTATGTCGGCCACCTCGACCGGCTCGAGCGCGTCGACGAGTGCCAGTCACCGCTGTTCCTCACGGTCGAGGTGGACGACGGGTCGTCGTTGGACGACCGCGCGGTCCACCTGTTCTTCGACGCCCCCGCGGAGGCACCCACGACCCGCGGCTTCGCGGGCATCCTCCACGAGGGCCTCGACGGGCTGACCGCGGCAGAGGTCCTCGCCGTCCCGGACGACGCCCCGATGCGGTTCGGCCTCGCCGAGGCCGTCTCCCCGCTGCGCATGCGCGGCATGGTCGCCATGCTGGCCCGCATCAAGCGCCAGGTGCGTGCCAGGACCGCGGCGTGACCTGCGCCCGGGCCAGGTCGGCCGCCCCTTCCTACGTCACTGCTCACTCTCACTGAGCACTGACGTACCAGCAGCACCCCACGCCGCCGCGGCGACACCCACCGCTACGTCACTGCTCACTCTCACTGAGCACTGACGTACCAGCAGCACCCCCACGCCCCCGCAGCCACACCCTCCCACCGCTACGTCACTGCTCACTCTGACTGAGCACTGACGTACCAGCAGCACCCCCACGCCCCCGCAGCCACACCGTCCCACGGCTACGTCACTGCTCACTCTGACTGAGCACTGACGTACCAGCAGCACCCCCACGCCCCCGCAGCCACACCCTCCCACGGCTACGTCACTGCTCACTCTGACTGAGCACTGACGTACCAGCAGCACCCCCACGCCCCGCAGCGACACCCTCCGACCGCTACGTCACTGCTCACTCTCACTGAGCACTGACGTAGAGGTCGGGGGCCGGCACCTTGGACCCGGCCGCCTCTGTCGGTGGGTCGTGACAGCGTCGGTCCATGGTCGCTCCCGCTGCACCGTCGTTCTCCGATCCCGATTACGTGGGGCGCCTGGTGGTGCGCGTGCGGCGCCGGGCCGACCTCAGCCAGCGAGACCTCGCCGCACGGGTCGGTCTGGCCCCGGCGTCGGTGGCCCGCATCGAGTCGGGAACAGGCCTGCCGAGCCTCGCGACCTTGAGCAAGATCCTCGAGCTCGCCGGGCTCCGGCTGGCTGTCCTCGACTCCAGCGGACAGGAGGTCGAGCCGGTGCCGGTGGACGGCGTCCGGGACAACCAGGGGCGCCGCTTCCCGGCGCACCTGGACGTGGCGCCTCCGGACGAGGTGCCCTACGAGCGGTGGGCCTACCCGCGCTACGACCGACGGCCGGCGAGGGGTTGGTACGGTCTCCGGCCGGCGCGGGACCGCGCCCTGGCCGACGGCCCGCGGCGTGAGCGCCCCGCGGACCACCCGACCGAGGGCGAGCTCGAGACCCGCGCCCGGCTCATGCGCGGCCCGCAGCCCCTGACACGGCCTCCCCGGCAGCTCGAGCCGGAGTGCTCGTGCCCCGACGCGTGCTTCGAGGAGCTCTGCATCGCCGAGTGCACCTGCCAGTGCGAGCCTCGGCGCAGCAGGTTCGTCGTGCCGTCCCGCTCCATCGGAGCCTGACCCGAGGCTGACCGGAGCGTGACCAGGGGCCCCGGCCCGCCCGTGCCGGCGGTCAGCCGCCGATCCGGGTGCGCACCTCGTAGAGCTCGGGGAAGAACGTGAGGTCGAGGGCCCGACGCAGGAAGTCGACGCCGCTCGAACCTCCGGTCCCCGTCTTCTGGCCGATGGTCCGCTGGACGACCTGCAGGTGCCGGAACCGCCACTGCTGGAAGTTGTCCTCGAGGTCGACGAGCTCCTCGCAGGTCTCGTACACGCCCCAGTGGTCGTGCGGCGCCGCGTAGACACCGGCGAAGACGTCCACGAGTCCCGGCTCGAGCCGGTACGGCTGGGTCCAGTCCCGCTCGAGCAGGTGCGCGGGGACCGCATATCCGCGGCGCGCCAGGTAGGCCAGGAACGCGTCGTAGAGACTCGGCTCGTGCAGCAGCTCGTCGAGCGCGGTGCGGGCCGTCTCGTCATGGGAGAAGACCGCCACCATGTCGGCGTTCTTGTTGCCGAGGAGGAACTCGACCTCGCGGTACTGCGCCGACTGGAACCCGGAGCTCGTGGCGAGGAAGGGCCGGATCTGCGCGTACTCGCTCGGCGTCAGCGTCGCGAGCACCGACCACTGGTCCGTCAGCGAGTGCTGGATGTGCTTGACCCGGGCGAGCCTCTTGAGGGCGGGGGCCAGCTCGTCGGAGGCGAGGAGGTTCCGGGCGGACCGCAGCTCGTGGATCATCAGCTTGAGCCACAGCTCGGACGTCTGGTGCTGGATGATGAAGAGCAGCTCGTCGTGCTGCGGGGGGTCGCTGAGCGGCTGTTGCGCGCTCAGCAGCGTGTCGAGACGCAGGTAGTCGCCGTACGACATCCGGCGCGTGAAGTCGCGTTCGATGCCCTGCTCCAGGTCGCGTCGGCTGCGCGCATCCGTGTCACCGGTGGCACCGTCCGTTCCGTTCATGACCGCGATCCTAAGGGCCCGCTCAGCGCGGGCGAGGACGCAGGCGGACCAGGTGCGACACGACGCCCGGGATCCAGCCCGTCTCGCCACGCATCCACCGGGCGCCGACGAGGTTGTGCGGGACGACCACGGTGTCGGCCCGTGCCGCGACGAGTCCCAGGTCCGTGCCGAAGGCATCGGTGACCACGGCCCAGTCCCGGGCGCTGTGTCGTGTCAGGTGCTCACCGATCGCGATGGCGAAGGTGTCGACCACGACGTCGGACCCGCCCCCGGCCGACGGGTCCGCCTGGACGGCGCGGAACTGCTGGTCGAAGTGCGAACCGATGGACTCCAGGTCGTCGACGTCCACCCCGAGCGTCCGAGCGCGGTCCAGGCCCGCGGAGATCCGGGCGCGCTCCTCCTCACCGAGTGGGCGGCTCTCCGGACGCCCCGAGGGGTCGGGCACCAACGAGTCGTCGGTCTCCGGGGCCTCGTCGACGGCGGGTCGCCCCTCGGTGTCGGTGACCTCGGAGCTCTTGCGGCGGGAGAACAGACCCATGCCGCCAACGTACTGCGGCGCAGGGAGCCCGCCCAGCCCCGTCCATGCCGGGCCCACCACACCCGGGTGAGCCGGTCCGCCTCAGCCGGAGAGCAGAGCGCGGAGGTCCTCGGCCTGTGGGCCCGTGCGGCGCGGCTCGGACGGACCCCACGACGCCTGTCGCACAGCCGCACCCAGCCCCCAGCCGATCCCCATGACCGTCACACCCAACCGCAGGGCGCGAGCCCGCAGACCCGACGCCCCGCCGACACCACGAAGCTCACCAGCCACCCAGCGGCGCAGGTCGGCCGAGCCCAGACCGCGATGCCGCGCCACCATGACCGCGTGGTTGCGGCGTCCGTACAGCTTGTAGCGGGTGTCGAACCGGGCGCCCCTGACGTGCGGCGCGGGCAGGTGGTCGACCACGGCGTCAGGGGCGAAGACGACTCGTCCGCCGATCCGCCCGACACGCAGGAACACGTCGGTGTCCTCGCGCAGCGCGGTGCCCGGGTAGTCGTCGCGGAACCCGCCGAGGTCGGCCAGCACCGAGCGCCGGAACGACATGTTGGCGCCGATCCCGTGGTCGACCTCGAACGGGGCGTCCGCCGTCACGGCGAACCCTTCGGTCAGGCGGCCGTTCGGCAGGTAGCGCCCGACCGGCTGGTCGTAGCGCTCCTCTCCCGCGATCCCGTTGCGGGTGCGACCGGCGACGGCCGCGACGGAGGGGTCGCGGTACGCGGCGCGCACCGCCCCGGACCAGCCGGGTTCGACGACGACGTCGTCGTCGAGGAAGGCCACGACCTCACCGGTGACCCGGCGCAGCGCCTCGTTGCGGGACCGTGTCATCCAGCCGGCCAGCTGCGGCGCCCAGACGAAGTGCAGCGGCACGTCGTGCGCGTCGACCTCCGCACTCCTGTCCCTGGCCGACGCGTCGACGACGACCACCTCGTCGACGGGGTCCTCGAGAGCGGCGATACCGGCCAGGCAGCGGTCGAGGAAGGCCGCGCGCTCGTACGTGACCACGCAGACGCTGAGGCCGGCCCGTCCGCGCCCGGCGACGTGCTGCCCGACCACCCCCTCGTCCATGGCCGCACCCTAGCGACGGGGTGGGGAACCCGTCAGCCGAACGTGTCGGGGTCCGGGCCCGTGCGCCGTCCGCGGTCGAGGCCGGCCAGGGCATCGAGAGCCTCGCGGTCGAGGGCGAAGTCGAAGAGGCGGGCGTTCTCCTCGATGCGCTCGGGCGTCACCGACCGCGTCAGGACGACGTTGCCGAGCTCGATGTGCCACCGCAGGACGACGCGGGCCGGCGAGACGTCGAGTCGGCGCGCGACGTCGGTGACGACCGGGTCCTCGAGGAGACCCGCCCGGACGGCGAGCGGGCTCCACGCCTCCGTGACGATCCCGTGCTCCTCGTGGAAGGCACGCAGCTCACGCTGCTGGAGGTACGGGCTCAGCTCCACCTGGTTGACGGAGGGCAGCACCCCGGTCTCGTCGAGGAGTCGCTGCAGGTGCGGCACCTGGAAGTTGCACACGCCGACCGAACGGACGCGTCCCTCCTGCTGCAGCTCGAGCATCGAGCGCCACGCGGCGACGTACCGGTCCTGCTTCGGCGCGGGCCAGTGGATGAGGTAGAGGTCGAGCACGTCGAGGCCGAGCCGCCCCATGGACGCGTCGAAGGCGCCGCGGACGTCGTCGTGGTCGTCGTTCCAGACCTTCGTCGTGACGAAGACGTCGTCGCGGGGCAGCTCGGACGCGGCGAGGACGCGGCCGATGCCCGCCTCGTTGCCGTAGAGCCGCGCGGTGTCCAGGTGGCGGTAGCCGACCTCGAGCGCGCGCCCGGCGGCGGCGTCGACCTCGGCGTCCGGGACCTCCCAGACACCGAAGCCGAGCTGGGGCACGGCGAGGCCCGGGGTGCTGGCGTGGCCGAGAGGAAGGGTCGGGACCGTCTGTCGTGGCGTCATGGGACACACGCTAGATCGGGGACGGTCCGGCAATGTGCTGGACCTCACGGCGAGACGGCGGGAATGAGCCGGGTGACCGGAAAGCGGGCCACGGCCCAGCCGCTAGAGTCCGAACCATGGCTCCCATCAGCAAGGTCTTGATCGCCAACCGTGGTGAGATCGCCGTCCGGATCGCCCGGGCCTGCACCGACGCCGGCATCGCCTCGGTGGCCGTGTACGCCGACCCGGACCGGGACGCGTTGCACGTCACGGTCGCCGACGAGGCGTTCGCCCTCGGCGGGGCGACCCCCGGTGAGAGCTACCTGGACCAGGACAAGCTGCTCGAGGTCGCGGCCCGCTCCGGGGCCGACGCGGTCCACCCCGGCTACGGGTTCCTGGCCGAGAACGCCGGCTTCGCGCAGAAGGTCATCGACGCCGGCCTGACCTGGATCGGCCCCGGCCCGGAGGCCATCGACGCCCTCGGTGACAAGGTCAAGGCCCGCCACATCGCCACCAAGGCCGGCGCGCCGCTGGTGCCCGGCACCACCGACCCGGTCGCCGACGCCGACGAGGTCATCGCCTTCGCGAAGGAGTACGGGCTGCCGGTCGCGATCAAGGCCGCCTACGGCGGCGGCGGCCGCGGCCTGAAGGTGGCCCGCACCCTGGAGGAGATCCCGCACCTGTTCGAGTCCGCGGTCCGCGAGGCCGTCACCGCGTTCGGGCGCGGCGAGTGCTTCGTCGAACGGTTCCTGGACAAGCCCCGGCACGTGGAGACCCAGTGCCTGGCCGACCAGCACGGCACCGTCGTCGTCGTCTCGACTCGGGACTGCTCGCTGCAGCGCCGCAACCAGAAGCTCGTCGAGGAGGCCCCCGCCCCGTTCCTGACCGAGGCCCAGCACACCGAGCTGCTGCGCGCGTCCAAGGCCATCCTGCGCGAGGCCGGCTACGTCGGCGCCGGCACCTGCGAGTTCCTCGTCGGCCCGGCCGGCGACATCAGCTTCCTGGAGGTCAACACCCGCCTGCAGGTCGAGCACCCGGTCTCCGAGGAGGTCACCGGCATCGACCTGGTCCGCGAGCAGTTCCGCATCGCGAACGGCGAGCACCTCGACGAGGTCGACCCGGAACCGCACGCGCACTCCATCGAGTTCCGGATCAACGGCGAGGACCCCGGCCGCGGGTTCCTGCCCGCCCCCGGCACCGTGACCCGGATGGTCGTGCCGCACGGCCCCGGGGTGCGCTGGGACGCCGGCATCGTGCAGGGCGACACCGTCGCCGGCGCGTTCGACTCGATGATCGCCAAGCTCATCGTCACCGGCCGCGACCGCACCCAGGCCCTGCAGCGGGCCCGCCGCGCCCTGGCCGAGCTGCAGATCGAGGGCATGCCCACCGTCGTCCCGTTCCACCGCGCCGTCGTCACCGACCCCGCGTTCGCCCCGACCGACCCGGACCAGCCCTTCACCATCCACACCCGCTGGATCGAGACCGAGTTCGACAACCAGATCCCCGCCTACGCCGTCACCGGCCCCGACGCCGCCGGCGCGGCCCCCGAGCCGCGCCAGACCGTCGTCGTCGAGGTCGGCGGCCGCCGCCTCGAGGTGTCCCTGCCCGGCGACCTGGCCATCGGCAACGGCGCGGCCACCACCCGCAAGAAGGCCCCGAAACGCGCCGGCGCGTCCAAGGGCGGCGCCGCCGCCTCCGGGGACTCCCTGACCGCCCCGATGCAGGGCACCATCGTCAAGATCGCCGTCGCCGACGGGGCCACCGTCGCCGCCGGCGACCTCGTCCTCGTCCTGGAGGCCATGAAGATGGAACAACCCATCACCGCCCACAAACCCGGCATCATCACCGGACTGAGCGCCACCGTCGGCCAGACCGTCACCTCCGGCGCCGTCCTGGCCGACATCAAGGACACCGAGACGTAGCCCGCCAGCACCTCCGCCCGCCGACCCCACGTGGGATCCGGTGTCGTCCGAGACCGCGAGCTGTCTCTTATACACATTTGACGCTGCCGACGACGGAG
>NZ_JBPGXG010000128.1:0-13008 GCF_056755255.1 Monashia sp. HAY1-5C
CCGGTGTCGTCATGCTCCGTCCGGCCGCCCCTGGTACCGGTGTCATCGCCGGTGGCCCGGTGCGTGCGGTCCTGGAGTGCGCCGGCATCCACGACGTCCTGTCCAAGTCGCTGGGCTCGGACAACGCCATCAACATCGTGCACGCGACCGCCCAGGCCCTGCGCGACCTCGAGCGCCCCGAGTCGGTTGCCGCGCGCCGCGGCAAGTCGCTCGAGGAGGTGGCCCCGGCGGCCATGCTCAGGGCGCGTGCCGCGGGCCTGGCCGAGGCCAAGGCCGCGGCCGAGAAGGCTGGTGCGTGATGGCTCGTCTCAAGGTGACCCAGACCCGTTCCGAGATCGGTGGCAAGCAGAACCAGCGCGAGACGCTGCGCAGCCTCGGTCTGAAGCGCATTGGCGACGTCGTCGTCAAGGAGGACCGTCCCGAGATCCGCGGGATGGTCAAGACGGTGACGCACCTCGTGACCGTCGAGGAGGTTGACTGACCATGGCTGAGGCCAAGAAGACCGAGGGCTCGGCCCTCAAGGTCCACCACCTGCGTCCGGCCCCCGGTGCCAAGACCCCCAAGACCCGCGTCGGTCGTGGTGAGGGCTCCAAGGGCAAGACCGCCGGTCGCGGCACCAAGGGTACGAAGGCCCGTTACCAGGTCTCGGAGCGCTTCGAGGGTGGCTCGATGCCCCTGCACATGCGCCTTCCCAAGCTCCGTGGCTTCAAGAACCCGTTCCGCACCGAGTACCAGGTCGTGAACCTGGACCGCCTGCAGACCCTCTTCCCGGAGGGTGGCCAGGTCTCGGTCGCCGACCTCGTGGCCAAGGGCGCCGTCCGCGACGGCTTCCCGGTCAAGGTGCTCGGCACGGGTGAGATCTCCGTCAAGGTCGAGGTCGAGGCGCACAAGTTCTCGGCCTCCGCCAAGGAGAAGATCGAGGCCGCCGGCGGTTCGGTCACGTCCATCGCGGACTGACCACCGCTCGACGGATCCGATCCGGACCACCTCACACCTCGTGTGAGCAGCGCCCCGGGCGTCCGCACCGCGGGTCGACGTGACGTCGGCCATGGCGGAGCGGTGCCCGGGGCGCTGCCTCTTTGCGTTAACCTTCCACGGATTGCATGACTCAGGCCGCGCCACCGCGCGGCACCCCAGGAGGACCCTGTGCTCGCCGCCTTCGTCCGCGCGTTCCGCACCCCGGACCTGCGCAAGAAGCTGCTCTTCACGCTCGGCATCATCGTGCTGTTCCGTCTCGGCTCCCACGTGCCGACGCCGGGCATCAGCTACGGCCTGGTGCAGCAGTGCCTCCAGGCCGGCAAGGCCGCCGGCGGCAGTGACCAGAGCGGGTTCCTCAACCTGGCCAACCTCTTCTCCGGTGGCGCGCTGCTGCAGCTGTCGGTGTTCGCGCTCGGGATCATGCCCTACATCACCGCGAGCATCATCATCCAGCTGCTCACGGTCGTCATCCCGCGCTTCGAGGCGCTCAAGGAGGAGGGCCAGTCGGGGCAGACCAAGCTGACGCAGTACACGCGCTACCTGACGATCGGCCTGGCGATCCTCCAGTCGGCCACGCTCGTCACCTTCGCCCGGAACCCCTCGAGCCTCTTCGGCGGCTCCTGCGACTCCATCATGGTCGACCAGTCGATGGTGACCATCGTCATCATGGTCCTGACGATGACGGCCGGCACCGGCCTCATCATGTGGTTCGGCGAGCTCATCACCGACAAGGGTGTCGGCAACGGCATGTCACTGCTGATCTTCACCTCGATCGCCGCCGGCTTCCCGGGCTCGCTGTGGGCCATCAAGGAGAACAAGGGCTGGGGCACGTTCCTGCTCATCGTCCTGCTCGGCATGTTCGTCATCGCGGCCGTCGTCTTCGTCGAGCAGTCGCAGCGACGCATCCCGGTGCAGTACGCCAAGCGCATGGTCGGGCGCCGCATGTACGGCGGCACGTCGACCTACATCCCGCTCAAGGTCAACATGGCCGGCGTCATCCCGGTCATCTTCGCCAGCTCGCTGCTGGCCCTGCCGGGCCTCGTCGCGCAGTTCAACACCCGCGCCGACGGCAACAACCCGGACTGGGTGCTGTGGGTGCAGAGCAACCTCGTGCGCGGTGACCACCCGATCTACATGGCGATCTACGTGGCGCTCATCCTCTTCTTCACGTTCTTCTACGTGTCGATCACCTTCAACCCGACCGAGGTCGCCGAGAACATGAAGAAGTACGGCGGCTTCATCCCGGGTATCCGTGCCGGGCGACCCACGGCCGAGTACCTCAACTACGTCCTGACCCGAATCACCGTGCCGGGTGCCATCTACCTCGCGCTCATCTCGCTCATCCCGCTCGTGGCACTCGTGCTCGTCGGGGCCAACCAGAACTTCCCGTTCGGTGGCACCTCGATCCTCATCGTCGTCGGTGTGGGCCTCGAGACGGTCAAGCAGATCGAGGCGCAGCTCCAGCAGCGTCACTACGAAGGGTTCCTCCGCTGATGCCAGCCCCCACGCGACTGATCATCCTCGGCCCGCCCGGCGCCGGGAAGGGCACCCAGGCCGCCCGCATCGCCGCGCGCCTGTCGATCCCGGCGATCTCGACCGGCGACATCTTCCGCTCGAACATCAAGAACGAGACCGAGCTCGGTCTCAAGGTCAAGGACATCCTCGCCTCGGGCGGCTACGTGCCCGACGAGGTGACCAATGAGATCGTCGAGGACCGGCTGTCCTGGGACGACGCGGTCGGCGGGTTCCTCCTCGACGGCTACCCGCGGACCGCGGGGCAGGTCGAGGCCCTCGACGCCATGCTCGCCAAGCACGACCACGCGCTCGACGCCGTCATCGAGCTCGTCGTCGACGAGGACGCCGTCGTGGAGCGACTCCTCAAGCGCGCCGAGATCGAGGGCCGCGCCGACGACAGCGAGGAGGTCATCCGCGAGCGCCAGGCGATCTACCGCAAGGAGACCGCGCCCCTCGCCGAGCACTACCAGCTCGCCGGCCTGCTCGTGCAGGTCGACGGCATGGGTGAGGTCGACGAGGTCACCGACCGCGTCATCGCCGCCCTGCCTCGGCACTGAGCCTCCACGCCACCGCGCCACCACCGCCAACGCCCCGAAGGACGACGAGCAGACCCGTGTTCGGACGCCACCGACTGACCGGCCGCACCGACGAGCAGCTGCGCCTCATGCGTGAGGCGGGGCTGCTCGTCGGGCGCACCCTCGAGCTGCTCCGGGGCGAGGTGCGCGAGGGCGTCACGACGCAGCAGCTCGACGCCCTCGCCGAGGACTTCATCCGCAGCCAGGGTGGGGTCCCGAACTTCCAGCTCGTCCCCGGCTACCGGCACACGCTGTGCACGAGCGTCAACGAGGAGGTCGTCCACGGCATCCCGGGCGACCGCGTCCTGCGCGCGGGCGACGTGCTGTCGGTCGACTGCGGCGCCGAGGTCAAGGGCTGGAACGGCGACGCCGCCTTCACGACCGTCGTCGGTGGCCCCGAGGCCGCGCGTCCGGAGGACCTGCACCTCATCGCCGCCACCGAGGCGAGCCTCTACGCCGGCATCGCCGCGATGCGCGTCGGGGGCCGCCTCTACGCGGTCGGCGACGCCGTCGAGGCCAGCATCGACGCGGCCGCCGAGCGCGACGGCCACGCGTACGGGGTCGTCGACGAGTACGTCGGCCACGGCATCGGTCCCCAGATGCACATGGACCCGCAGATCCCGAACTACGCCGTGCGGGAGAGCGGGCCCAAGCTCGTCGACGGGTTCACCGGCGCGATCGAGCCGATGGTGACCCTCGGCGCGAGCGACACCCGCGTGCTCGACGACGACTGGACGGTCGTCACCACCGACGGCTCGCGCGCGGCGCACTGGGAGCACTCGGTCGCGGTGCGCCAGGAGGGCCTGTGGGTCCTCACCGCAGTCGACGGCGGCAAGGAGCAGCTCGAGCGGCTCGGCGCCCCCTTCGCACCGCTCGACTGAGCCCGACTGAGCCCGGCTAAGGACCGACTGGGCCCGGACTCAGCCGGACTCTGCCCCGCGTCGCCCCCCGGTCGGTCCCGCCACCGCGTACCGTGCGGAGGTGACCCTTCCGCGCAGCACCCCCAACGCCCAGGACGTCGACGCGTCCGGCCTCCTCGCGTTCGTCGACGCCGTCGAGGCGGGTCGCCTCGGCCTCCACAGCCTCATGGTGGCCCGGCACGGCCACGTCGTGGCCGAGGGCTGGTGGCGGCCGTACTCCGCCGAGCGCCTGCACCTCGGCTACTCGCTGTCGAAGACCCTGACCGCCACGGCCGTCGCCTTCCTCGTCCAGGAGGGGCGCCTGTCCCTCGACGACCGCATCCTCGACCACTTCCCCGAGTACGACCCGGCCACGGTGCCGCAGGGGTGGCACGACGTCCGGGTCAGGCACTGTCTGTCGATGACGGTCGGGCACGAGGAGGACGCGTGGGCGCACGTCTTCGACCGCCTGAGCGGCACGGCGCCGGCGGCCCGCGACGACTGGGTGCCGCGCGTCTTCGCGACGGCCCCGACCCGCGAACCCGGGACGCACTTCGCCTACAACCAGGTGGCGACCTACCTGCTGTCGGTCATCGTCGGGCGCCTCACCGGCGTCGGCCTCGCCGAGGCCCTCCGGCTGCGGCTGCTGGTCCCGTTGGGCCTTCCCGACGTGCCCTGGCACCGTGACCCGCTCGGTCGAGAGCTCGGGTTCACCGGTGCGCACCTGACCACGGAGGGCATCGCCTCGGTCGCCCAGCTCTACCTCGACCAGGGGCGCTGGCAGGGCCGGCAGCTGCTCTCCGAGGCGTGGGTCCGGGAGGCGACGCGGGGTTTCGGTCCGGTGGACGAGGATCCCGCCACCGAGCCGGACTGGGCGTGCGGCTACGGCTACTCGTTCTGGATGCAGCGTCACGGCTTCCGCGGCGACGGCGCCTTCGGCCAGTTCCTCGTCGTCCTGCCCGAGCACGACACCGTCGTCGCGGTCACGTCCGAGCAGGCCCGGATGCAGTCGACGCTCGACGCGCTCTGGGAGCACGTCGTCCCGGCCCTCGGTCGCGTCGGCTCGCGCACGGCCGACGAGGAGCTCACCCGTCGTCTCGCGGGCCTCGAGATCCCGGCGATGGCGGGGGAGGCGCTCGGCCCCGAGTACGCCGAGTTCCTCCGTTCGGACGCCTCGGACCTCGCGACCGACTACACCGCCGTGTCGGTGACGCGCTCCGAGGAGGGGCACGTGCTCGGCCTGCAGCGGCGCGACACCTGGCTCAGGGTCCCGGTCACCTCCGGCGGGTGGCACGAGTCCGAGCTGGTCGGCGCGGGGGCGGTGCTGCCCGTCGTCGCGAGCGGGGGCTGGGTCGAGGAGGACACCTTCCGGGCCGAGGTCATCGTCATCGAGACGCCGCACCGCTTCCGCGTCGAGGCACGGCTGCGCGGTGGCGACGCCGACCTCACGTGGCGGATGGTCCCGCTGACCGGCCACGACCCCCTCTGGCTCGCGACGCGCTGGTCCTGACCCCCCGCCGACGCCCCTGACCCTGTCGACGGGAAAAGGGCGGTGCGCTGTCGGTGGGGTGGCGCAGAATCGGTACCAGGACGCATCGAGAGGGCGGGACATGGCCGGTGACGAGCAGGCAGCCGAGCGAACGGTGGCACGGGAGGCCGGCCGGTCCGCCGACGCCGGCGGTGCGTCCCGCCGGGCCGCGACGGCCGGGACGGGGCGCGTCCCGGGCGGCGTGCCCGAGGGGCACAACCCGTGGCCGGCCCTGTGGGCCATGGTCATCGGCTTCTTCATGATCCTCGTCGACTCGACGATCGTGTCCGTCGCGACGCCGGCGATCATGCGCGGGCTCGGCTCCGACGTCAACGGCGTCATCTGGGTCACCAGCGCCTACCTGCTGGCCTACGCCACGCCGCTGCTCATCACCGGCCGCCTCGGCGACCGCTACGGCCCGAAGAACCTCTACCTCGTGGGGCTGACGGTCTTCACGGTCGCCTCGCTGTGGTGCGGCCTGACGACGACGATCACGGGGCTCGTCGTGGCCCGCGTCGTCCAGGGCCTCGGCGCCTCGATGCTGACGCCGCAGACCATGGCCGTCATCACGCGCACCTTCCCGGCGGCCTCTCGCGGCCAGGCGATGGCGCTCTGGGGTGCCACGGCCGGCGTCGCGATCCTCGTCGGCCCCATCGTCGGCGGCCTGCTCGTCGACGGGCCGGGCTGGGAGTGGATCTTCTTCATCAACGTGCCCGTCGGCATCGTCGGGCTGGTCCTGTCGGCCCGGCTCGTCCCGCACCTCGAGACCCACAGCCACAGCTTCGACTGGCTCGGCGTGGCCCTGTCGGCCGTCGGCATGTTCCTGCTCGTCTTCGGGGTGCAGGAGGGGGAGAGCTACGACTGGGGCACCATCAGCGGCTGGGTCTCGGTACCCCTGCTCATCGCCGTCGGCATCGTCGTGCTCGCGCTCTTCGTGCTGTGGCAGGCGCGCAACCGCCGCGAGCCGCTCCTGCCGCTGGCGCTGTTCCGCGACCGCAACTTCTCGCTGGCCAACGTCGCCATCACGACCATCGGGTTCTCGATCACCGCGATGGGTTTCCCGTTCATGCTGTACGCCCAGGTCGTGCGGGGCCTGACCCCCACGCAGTCGGCCCTGCTCCTCGTGCCGATGGCCGTCATCTCCGGTGGGCTCGCGCCCGTCGCGGGCCGGATGGCCGACCGCCTGCACCCCCGGGGTATCACGGCGGTCGGCATCGCGCTGACCTCGGCCTCGCTGCTCTGGGTGGCCCTCGTCATGCGGCCGGAGACGCAGACGTGGCAGCTGCTCCTGCCGATGGCGCTCATGGGGCTGGGCAACGCGTTCATGTGGGGCCCGCTCGGCGCGACGGCCACCCGCAACCTGCCCCTGCGCTCGGCCGGCGCCGGCGGAATGCAGCAGACGTTCGGGCGCTCGCTGCCACTGCAGGTGCGCACCGGGTTCTCGGACGCCATGAGCGAGGCCATGCTCCTGCCCGGGCTCGCCCTCGTCATCGGTGTCGTCGCCGTCCTGTTCTTCTCGCGGCCGCAGAGCCACCACGCCTGAGCCCGGCGCGTCGTCCGAGCCGTCGGGGTCCGGGCGGCCGAACCGGACGGACGTCAGCGGCCCAGGCGCCCGGCCCGTCCGCCGACGTGCACGACGAGACGCTCGGCGACGACCCGGGCGTTGGTCTGCAGAACCTCCAGGGGCACCCGCGGCAGGTTCTCCTCCCAGTCGACGAGCGGCGAGCCACGGAGCTGGAGCATCCGCGCGGGACGGCCGAGGAAGAACAGGTGCAGGTGCGCGCCGCCGTCGCCGTACCTGGCCAGTTGACCGCGGCCGACGCTCGGCACGTGCTCGACGGCGTCGGAGACGGCCACGACGAGCTGGCCCATCTCCGCCGCGAGGTCGCCGGGCAGCGACGGCAGGTCGTGGTGCTCGACCGGGGCGAGGACGAGCATGACCGGCAGGCCGGTGTCGGTCGACAGGGTGAGGCGCCACCGAGGGTTGCTCCACACCAGCCGTTCGTCGGCGTCCGGGGTCTGCGCGTCCGCGTCGGCGCCGGCGCACCAGCAGTCCGCGGCCCGCTCGCCGCGTCGCGGCGGTTCCTCGTCCGAGGGCGGCTGGACCGGCTTGAGCCGCAGGCTGTCGAGCTCGTAGGGATAGATGTCCCAGCCGGGCATCTCCTCGACGGCCACGGGCAGCCGTCCGTCGGGTCCGGCCGCCGCGGCGATCCGCGCGTGGTAGTCCTCGACGCTCTCGGCGGCATCCGGCGGCGCGGTGACCACGTCCGTGCGGTCGGGCGGGGCTGTCGCGTCGGTGCGCTCGCTCATCACGCCAGTATGCCGTCGCGCCGACGCGGCACGCCGGCGACGGCGGACCTGCCCAGCCGGACGGGGGTTCGGGTCAGGACGGCTGGGGCACGGTGCACCCGATCCGCGGGTGGACGCCGACGTAGTTGAGCGGGCCGGCGACGATCGTCACCGCCGCGTTGGCCACGCGGCTGCAGCTCGTCGTGGCGGAGCCGAAGTACCCCCGCTGGAAGGCGGCGATGATGCCGACGAGCAGCCAGACGAGGACGACGAGGGTCAGGATGCGGCTCCCGGAGCCGGTGCGAAGTGCCATGGCGGCGACCTTTCGTGGAGGGACTCGCCGAGCTGAGGCGATCGGGCGGGCGGTGCCGGGCCCCGGGCGGCCGGACCACACCTGGGTCGTACCCGTACCCGAGATGTCAGCATCGAGGGCCGGACCCGTCCTGCCGGAACGCGCCCGCGGCAGGCGTCGAGGCGGCACCATGGGGTTCCGTGGAGCCCGCACGGCCGTTGACCGACTACCTCGTCGGCCTGCCCCTGCCGGAGCAGGCGGCGCTGCGCCACGTCGTCGACGTCGCGCGACGCATCGCCCCCGATGCCGAGGAGGGCACGAGCTACGGCATGCCCGCCCTGCGCCTGGCCGGTCGGCCCCTCGTCGGGTTCACCGTCGCCAAGGGGCACCTGTCCCTGTTCCCGTTCAGCCCAGCGGTCGTGGAGGCCGTCCGCGGCGACCTCGACGGGTTCTCGCTGTCCAAGGGCACGGTCCGCTTCGCCGTGGACCAGCCCCTTCCGGACCCGGTCGTCGAGCGCATCGTGGCCCTGCGGCGGGCCGAGATCGAGGGCTGACCGAGCCCGGCCACCCACCCACCGGGCCCGAGAGGAGGCCGGCGGCGCCCGGCGGCGAGGGCGTGCGGCCGGGCGCCCGTGACGATTTCAGGGAATGGCCCCCGGTGGCGTAGTCTTGTGCGTTGGGTGTCGTGTGCCTCGACATCCAGTACTCGCCTGCGCCCCGTGCGTGGGCACCCGGGCACATCCGAGGTCGGGTCACACCGCGGTCCGACCACCGACAGATTGATGGAGGACATGGCCAAGAAGGACGGTGTCATCGAGATCGAGGGCACGATCGTCGAGGCTCTCCCGAACGCGATGTTCCGGGTCGAGCTCACCAACGGTCACAAGGTGCTCGCTCACATCTCGGGCAAGATGCGTCAGCACTACATCCGGATCCTCCCCGAGGACCGGGTCGTCGTCGAGCTCTCGCCCTATGACCTGACCCGCGGTCGGATCGTCTTCCGCTACCGCTGAGCGCGAGGGCCGGCGCGGCACCCCCGGGTGCCCGATGCTCCGGCACGAGCGTGAGGCACCATCCCGATTCCCCACCAGCGCCTGCTGCGCCACGGGCCCACTGCGGCCCGTGGAGGAGCAGGAGCACGATCTGAAGACAGCAGGCAGATGAAGGTTCAGCCGAGCGTCAAGAAGATCTGTGACAAGTGCAAGGTGATCCGCCGCAACGGGCGGGTCATGGTGATCTGCGAGAACCTGCGCCACAAGCAGCGCCAGGGCTGAGCAGAGCCACCACCCTCGCCGTCGACAGACCTTTCGACAGCACGCGACACACGTGAACGACAGCAGCACCCGGCCCCTGATGACCGACCGTCGAGTCGGCGCAGGACGTCACCCCCGGCACGGAGGCCGGGGACCGGCGGTCGCCCTTCTGCGAGGCGACCGAGCACCGGACCGGTGACTGCTCCCAGACCTCCGCGAACACAGAAACCAGGAGAACCCCCAACATGGCTCGTCTTGTTGGAGTCGACCTTCCGCGCGAGAAGCGCGTCGAGGTCGCGTTGACCTACATCTTCGGTGTGGGTCGCACCCGTTCCAAGGAGGCGCTGGTTGCCACCGGCGTCGACCCCAACACCCGCGTCAAGGACCTCGGTGAGGCCGAGCTCGTGGCGCTTCGTGACTTCCTCGAGGGCAACTACCGCCTCGAGGGTGACCTTCGCCGTGAGGTCCAGGCCGACATCCGTCGCAAGGTCGAGATCGGCTCCTACGAGGGTCTTCGTCACCGTCGCGGCCTGCCGGTGCGCGGTCAGCGCACCAAGACCAACGCGCGCACCCGCAAGGGCCCGAAGCGCACCGTGGCCGGCAAGAAGAAGGCCAAGTGACGCTGACCGCCTCGCCGGTCGCGTCCTCATCGACTCAGTTCTGACGTAGGAGAAACATGCCTCCCAAGGCTCGTGTGACGAAGGTTCGTCGCAAGGAGAAGAAGAACGTCGCCCACGGGCACGCTCACATCAAGAGCACGTTCAACAACACGATCATCTCGATCACGGACCCCACCGGTGCCGTGATCTCGTGGGCCTCTGCCGGCCAGGTCGGCTTCAAGGGCTCGCGCAAGTCCACCCCGTTCGCTGCCCAGATGGCGGCCGAGGCTGCGGCCCGGCGCGCGATGGAGCACGGTATGCGCAAGGTCGACGTCTTCGTCAAGGGCCCGGGCTCGGGCCGCGAGACGGCGATCCGTTCGCTGACCGCCACCGGCCTCGAGGTCGGCGCGATCAGCGACGTCACGCCCACGCCGCACAACGGTGTCCGTCCGCCCAAGCGCCGTCGCGTCTGATCAGGCCTGAGCGAAGGAAGTAGGTAGAACCATGGCTCGTTACACCGGCCCGATCACCAAGAAGTCGCGTCGTCTCAAGATGGACCTCGTCGGCGGCGACAAGAACTTCGAGCTCCGTCCGTTCCCGCCCGGCCAGCACGGCCGTCGCCGGATCCAGGAGAAGGAGTACCTGACCCAGCTGCAGGAGAAGCAGCGTGCTCGCTTCACCTACGGCGTCATGGAGAAGCAGTTCGTCCGGTACTACAAGGAGGCGGCCCGCCGCCCCGGCAAGACCGGTGAGAACCTCCTCCAGATCCTCGAGTCCCGTCTCGACAACGTCGTGTACCGCGCGGGCCTGGCCCGGACGCGTCGTCACGCGCGTCAGCTCGTGACGCACGGCCACTTCGAGGTCAACGGCGTGCGCGTCGACGTGCCCTCGTACCGCGTCGAGCAGTACGACATCATCACGGTCCGCAAGCAGTCGGTGGAGACCTTCCCGTTCGAGCTGGCTCGCCAGACGTTCGGCGAGCGTCCGGTCCCGGCCTGGCTCCAGGTCGTCCCGGGCTCCCTGCAGGTGCTCGTCCACCAGCTGCCGGTCCGCGAGCAGATCGACTCGCAGCTGACCGAGCAGCTCATCGTCGAGCTCTACTCGAAGAACTGACGCACACCGGTGCGTGCCGCGGGTCTCCCCCGGCACGCACCGGACGCGTCCGCGGGGTCGGGTCGCAGACCGAGACGACCGGACCCGCCCGGCTCACGACCGGGCAGTTTCACGAGGCGTCATATGGCGGGCGCCCGTGGGAAGGAACTGAACAGTGCTCATCGCACAGCGTCCCGTGCTCGGCGAGGAAGTCGTCGCGGACAACCGCAGCCGCTTCACCATCGAGCCGCTCGAGCCGGGCTTCGGCTACACGCTCGGCAACTCCCTGCGTCGCACCCTGCTCTCGAGCATCCCCGGTGCGTCGGTGACCTCCATCCGCATCGACGGCGTGCTCCACGAGTTCACGACGGTGCCGGGGGTCAAGGAGGACGTCACCGAGATGATCCTCAACATCAAGGGCCTCGTCGTCTCCTCCGAGCACGACGAGCCGGTCGTCATGTACCTGCGCAAGCAGGGCCCGGGCGTCGTCACCGCCGCTGACATCACGCCGCCGGCGGGGGTCGAGGTGCACAACCCCGACCTGCAGATCGCGACGCTCAACGACAAGGGCAAGCTCGAGATGGAGCTGACTGTCGAGCGCGGCCGTGGCTACGTCTCGGCCCAGCAGAACAAGTCCGGCGACCAGGAGATCGGTCGCATCCCGGTCGACTCCATCTACTCGCCGGTCCTCGCCGTGACGTACAAGGTCGAGGCGACCCGTGTCGAGCAGCGGACCGACTTCGACAAGCTCATCGTCGACGTCGAGACGAAGAACTCGATGACGCCGCGCGACGCGATGGCCTCGGCCGGCAAGACGCTCGTCGAGCTGTTCGGCCTGGCCCGTGAGCTCAACGTCGAGGCCGAGGGCATCGACATGGGCCCGTCGCCGACGGACGCCGCCCTGGCCGCCGACCTGGCGCTGCCGATCGAGGACCTCGACCTCACGGTCCGTTCCTACAACTGCCTCAAGCGCGAGGGCATCCACACCGTGGGTGAGCTCGTGGGCCGCAGCGAGGCCGACCTGCTCGACATCCGCAACTTCGGTGCGAAGTCGATCGACGAGGTCAAGGCCAAGCTCGCCGGCATGGGCCTCGCGCTCAAGGACAGCCCGCCCGGGTTCGACCCGTCGGCCCTCGTCGAGGGCTACGGCGACGACTACGGCGACGACGACGACCAGTCGTTCGTCGAGGACGAGCGTCTCTGATCCACCCCCGCCTCTGACCACTCTGACCGGGTCATCGAGCGCGCGAGCGCAGCCCGTTGCAGTCCTTCTAGGAGATACGAAATGCCCACGCCCACCAAGGGTCCCCGCGTCGGTGGCGGCCCCGCCCACGAGCGGCTGATCCTGGCCAACCTCGCGACGTCGCTCTTCGAGCACGACCGGATCACGACGACCGAGGCCAAGGCCAAGCGCCTGCGCCCGCTCGCCGAGCGTCTCATCACGTTCGCCAAGCGCGGCGACCTGCACGCCCGCCGTCGGGTCCTCACCGTCGTGCGCGACAAGGGTGTCGTCCACCGCCTCTTCGCCGAGATCGCCCCCGACATGGCTCAGCGTGATGGTGGCTACACCCGCATCACGAAGATCGCCGCGCGCAAGGGCGACAACGCTCCCATGGTCGTCATCGAGCTCGTCCGCGAGCCGCTGTCGGCCAAGAAGGCGACGGTCAAGGAGGCCGAGGCGGCCACGAGGCGCGCCGCCAAGCAGCAGGAGTCGAAGGAGGCTGCTGCGGCGACCATGGAGTCGGAGGACACCGACGTGACCGAGGCGAGCGAGGTGGCCGAGGTGACCGAGGCCCCGGCCGCCGAGAGCGCCGAGGCGACCGAGAGCAGCGAGAGCACCGACGAGGCGGCCGCCGACGACGCCGAGGCCAAGCAGGCCTGAGCCCGGGCGCAGCCGGTAGCTCGAACCAGGTGGGCCCCCTCCGTCATGACGGAGGGGGCCCACTCGCGTCGTCTGACACCGGTCACCAGGCGTGTACGACATCGAC
>NZ_JBPGXG010000129.1:0-12988 GCF_056755255.1 Monashia sp. HAY1-5C
GGTCGGGGTCTGCGTGGGAGCCCTCGCGTTCTTCCCGCGTGGACAGATCTGGGTGGGGGTGCTCCTCATCACCGCGTTCGTCTTCTCCGACACCGTCGACGGCATCATGGCGCGGGCGTCCGGCCGGTCGAGCAAGTGGGGGGCCTACCTCGACTCGACGCTGGACCGCGTCGGGGACGCCGCGATCTTCGGCGGCCTCGTCCTCTACTACGCCGGCCCCGGCGACAACCGGCTGATGGCCGGCCTCGCACTCGCCTGCCTCATCCTCGGCAGCGTCGTCTCGTACGCCAAGGCCAGGGCAGAGGGGCTCGGCTACACGGCCGACGTCGGCATCGCCGAGCGGGCCGACCGGCTCGTCGCCGTTCTCGTCGCCGCCTTCTTCGCCGACCTGCTCGACTCGACGCTGCTGCTCGGGGTGGTCCTCGCCCTGCTCGCGGTCGCCAGCTTCGTCACGGTGCTGCAGCGGATGGTCACGGTCCGACGCCAGGCGCTCGCGGCGGGGGAGGCACGCAGTTGAGCGGGCTCGTCCGGCGGGCCACCGACTCGCTCAGCGTCCTCGGCTTCTCGCTCGGCTGGTCGGCCGTGCGCGGGCTGCCCGAACGTGCCGCGTACGGGCTGTTCGACCGCGTCGCGGACATCGCGGTGCGCCGTGGCGGCTCGGGCATCGACCGGCTGCGGACCAACTACCGCCGGGTGCGGCCGGAGCTGTCCGAGGCCGAGCTGGACGAGCTCGTGCACGCGGGCATGCGCTCCTACATGCGCTACTACTGCGAGGCCTTCCGCCTGCCCTCGCTGAGCCGCGAGCAGGTGGACCGCGCGGTCGTGACGCGCGGGGCCGACGAGGTCGCCGAGCTCTCGGCCCGGGGGGAGGCCGTCGTCGTGTTCGTCGGCCACCTCGGCAACTTCGACCTCGCGGCGGCGTGGTCGGCCGGCAACCTCATGCCGGTCACGACGGTCGCCGAGCGCCTGAAGCCGGAGGAGGTGTACCAGGAGTTCGTCGCCTTCCGCCGCAGCATCGGGATGGACATCCTTCCGCTGACCGGTGGCGACGACCCGTTCCGGGGCCTGCTCGCGGCCGCCCGGGGTGGGGGTCGCATCATCGCCCTCGCCTCCGACCGCGACCTCACGAACGGTGGTGTCGAGGTCGACCTGCTCGGCCACCGCGCACGCATGGCCAAGGGCCCCGCCGTGCTGTCCCTCATGACCGGCGCCCCGCTCTACGCCGCCCGTCTCTGGTACGAGCCGGTACCTCGGGGGGAGGGCCTCGGCGGCCACCGGACCGTCATCGAGTTCAGCGAGCGGCTCGTGCCGCGCGTCCAGGGCACGACGGGCGCACGCGCCGCCGACCTCGTCCAGCAGTGCGCCGACCACCTCGCCGTCACCATCCGTGAGCACACGTCGAGCTGGCACATGCTGCAACGGGTCTTCGTCGACGACCTGGACCCGGCCCGCACCCCGGCTCCGTCCGCCCTGTCGCCCTCCGCGGCCGTCCCCGCTCCGGCCGCGAGCCGTGCCTGGACAGCAGAGGGCCGGAGCCCGTCGTGAGGGTCGGCATCGTCTGCCCGTACTCCTTCGACCTGCCGGGCGGGGTCCAGTTCCACGTCCGCGACCTCGCCGAGCACCTCATCGGCCTCGGCCACGAGGTGTCCGTCCTCGCGCCTGCCGACAGCGAGACCGCCCTGCCGGACTACGTGACGTCGGCCGGGCGAGCCACGGCGGTCCGGTACAACGGCTCGGTGGCCCGGCTCAACTTCGGCCCGGTGACGGCGACCAAGGTCGGCAGGTGGCTCGAGCAGGGGGAGTTCGACGTCCTGCACCTGCACGAGCCCGTGACGCCGAGCATCAGCGTCCTCGCGCTCTTCGCGGCCGAGGGCCCGATCGTCGCGACGTTCCACACCTCGATGGTCCGCTCACGCACGATGCAGACCGCCTACCCGATCGTCCGGCCGAGCCTGGAGAAGATCGCCGGACGCATCGCCGTGAGCGAGGACGCCCGCCGCACGGTCACGACGCACGTCGGTGGGGACGCCGTCGTCATCCCGAACGGCGTCTACGTCGAGCGCTTCGCGGCCGCGCCGAGGCGCAGCGCCTGGATCGGCACGCCGACGGCGCCGACGATCGCCTTCCTCGGCCGGATGGGTGAGCCACGCAAGGGGCTGCCGGTCCTCGCCGCGGCCCTGCCCGACGTCCTGCGGGCCGTGCCGGGCCTGCGCGTCCTCGTCGCCGGTCCCGGCGACCCCGAGGACGTCACCGAGGGGTGGCCACCGGAGGTCGTCGCCGCGTGCGAGTTCCTCGGCGCCGTCTCCGACGACGAGAAGGCCTCCCTGCTGGCGTCGGTCGACGTCTACGTCGCCCCGAACACCGGGGGCGAGAGCTTCGGCATCATCCTCATCGAGGCGATGTCCGCGGGCGCCTGCGTCCTCGCCAGCGACCTCGGCGCCTTCTCCCGCGTGCTCGACGGTGGCGAGGCCGGCGCGATGTTCGCCAACGAGGACCCGGCCGACCTCGCCCGCGTCCTCGTCGGGCTGCTCCGCGACCCGGCCCGACGCCGCACCCTCGCCGAGGCCGGCCGCCTCCGCGCGCGCCTGTTCGACTGGTCGGTCGTCGCCGACCGCATCCTCGCGGTCTACGAGACGGTCATCGAGGGCCGCGCTGCGGCGCGGTTCGAGCCGCCCGCCCGCTGGAGCCGCTTCCTGCCGGGGAGGACCCGGTGAGCGAGCTGCTGACGTGGGTCTTCGCGGTCCTGTTCGTCCTCGTCGTCATCGCCTGGTACCTGTCGTACACGGCGGCCCGTCTCGACCGGCTCCACGTCCGCCTCAGCGGCACCCTGGCCGCCCTCGACGCGCGGCTCGTGCGGCGCGCCGAGGCGGCGGTCGAGCTGGCCAACAGCGGGCTGCTCGACGTCGCGACGGCGCTCATCGTCGCCGACGCGGCGGGCGACTCTCTCGAGGCGCCGGCCGAGCACGGCGAGGAGCGCGAGCAGGCCGAGAGCGACCTCACCGAGGCGCTCGGGCTCGCCCTCGCCCCGGAGGTCGTGGCCGACCTGCGCGAGGACCCAGTGGGGCGCGACGTCGTCGAACGCGTCACGTCGGCGTGCACGCGGGTGCAGCTGGCGCGGCGGTTCCACAACGACGCGGTGACCGACGTCCGCCGGGTGCGGCGGACGTGGACCGTGCGGGTGTTCCACCTGGCGGGTCACACCCCGATGCCGCACACCATCGAGTTCGACGACGAGGTTCCCGCGCTCGTTGTCGACTGATCGGCGTCCCGACGCGCGCCCGGCGCGCGGACCCGGTCGGGACCACCGCGCGCGGGGCCCTACCCTTGGAGGCGAGGGGCTCGTGACCTCCCACGGGCCACCCGCGACACAGCGAAAGCAGGACATCGTGAGCACGACCCAGACGCCCGGCGGCGCGGCCGCGGCCGACCGGCACGCCGGCACGAGCACCGGCACCACTCGCGTCAAGCGAGGCATGGCCGAGATGCTCAAGGGCGGCGTCATCATGGACGTCGTCACGCCCGAACAGGCCAAGATCGCCGAGGACGCCGGCGCCGTGGCCGTCATGGCCCTCGAGCGGGTCCCGGCCGACATCCGTGCCCAGGGCGGCGTCTCGCGCATGAGCGACCCCGACATGATCGACGGCATCATCGAGGCCGTCTCGATCCCGGTCATGGCCAAGGCCCGCATCGGCCACTTCGTCGAGGCCCAGGTGCTCCAGAGCCTCGGGGTCGACTACGTCGACGAGTCGGAGGTCCTGACCCCGGCCGACTACGCCAACCACATCGACAAGTGGCAGTTCACCGTGCCCTTCGTCTGCGGCGCCACCAACCTGGGCGAGGCCCTGCGCCGCATCACCGAGGGTGCGGCCATGATCCGCTCCAAGGGCGAGGCCGGTACCGGCGACGTCTCCAACGCGACGACGCACATGCGCCAGATCCGCCAGGAGATCCGCCGCCTGCAGAGCCTGCCGGAGGACGAGCTCTACGTGGCCGCCAAGGAGCTGCAGGCACCGTACGACCTCGTCAAGGAGATCGCCGAGACCGGCAAGCTGCCCGTCGTCCTCTTCACGGCCGGTGGCATCGCCACCCCGGCCGACGCGGCGATGATGATGCAGCTCGGCGCGGAGGGCGTCTTCGTCGGCTCCGGCATCTTCAAGTCCGGCAACCCGGCGCAGCGCGCCGAGGCGATCGTCAAGGCCACGACCTTCCACGACGACCCCGACGTCATCGCCAAGGTCTCCCGCGGCCTCGGCGAGGCCATGGTCGGCATCAACGTCGACGAGATCCCGCAGCCGCACCGGCTCGCCGAGCGCGGTTGGTGACCCAGCCCGCTGCGATCGCACGACCGGCGGACGCCGTCGCACCCGTGGGTGCGGCGGCGTCCGCCGTTCCGGCACCGGCTGGGCGCGCCGTCACGGCCCCGCGAAGCCCGCACGGCCATGGCCCGTGAGAGGCCTCAGGTGACCGCGCCGCGCTCGGCGAACTCCGGACGCTCGAACTCGCGGCCCTCGACGACGTCGCGGACGTGCTCCGCGGCCCTCACCGCGTCGACGTGCGTCACGTAGAGCGGCGCGAACCCGAGCCGCACGATGTCGGGCTCGCGGAAGTCACCGATGACGCCGCGGGCGATGAGCGCCTGCACGACGGCGAAGGCCTGCGGGTGGCGCAGCGAGACCTGGGACCCGCGACGCTCCGCCGGGCGCGGCGTCGCGAGGGGCAGGTCCACGCCGAGCGCCCCGAGAGCGTCGAGGAAGGTGGCCGTCACCGACAGCGACGCGGCGCGGACGTCGGCGGGGGACAGGCCGTCGTAGGCCGTCAGGGCCGCCTCCAGGGCGAGGACGGACAGCAGCGGCGGGGTGCCGACCCGGGCTCGGGTGATGCCGGCGTGCGGCTCGTAGTCCGGGCTCATGTCGAAGGGCCGGGCGTGCCCCTGCCAGCCGGCCAGCGGCTGGTCGAACCGGTCCTGGTGCCGGGCCGCGACGTAGATGAACGCCGGAGCCCCGGGGCCGCCGTTGAGGTACTTGTAGCCGCAGCCGACGGCCAGGTCGACGCCGTTCGCGTCGAGGTCGACGTCGACGACGCCCGCCGAGTGGCACAGGTCCCAGCAGACGAGCGCACCCTCCTCGTGCGCGACGTCGGTCAGGGGGCGAAGGTCCCACAGCTCACCGGTGCGGTAGTCGACGCTCGAGTAGGCGGCGAGGGCGAGGGCGTCACCCACTTCGTGGACGGCGGCGACCGCGTCGCGCGGCGACACCCGTCGCACCTCGAGGCCGCAGAGGCGGGCGGCTGCCTCGGTCATGTAGAGGTCGGTCGGGAACGAGTCGGGGTCGGTGAGCACGACGGTGCGGCCCGGCCGCAGTCGTGCCGCGCCCACGACGGCCTTGAACAGGTTGACCGACGTCGAGTCGGTGACGACGACCTGGCCCGGTGCCGCCCCGACGATGCGCCCCACCGCGTCGCCGACGCGGGTCTGCGCGCCCCACCAGTCGGCCTCGTTCCAGGACCGGATGAGTCGCTCGCCCCACTGGCGGCGCACGACGTCCTCGAGGACCGGTCCGACGGCGCGCGGCAGGGCCCCGAGCGAGTTGCCGTCGAGGTAGATGACGCCCTCCGGCAGGTCGAAGAGGTCACGGGTTCCCGCCAGGGGCGACGCGGCGTCCGCGGCCTCGGCGGCGGACAGGAGGGTGTCGAGAGCGCTGAGGGTCATGGCCGCAACGTATCCCGGTCGGCCCGGCGCGCGTCAGGACCGGTCCGTCACCGACTGTCTCGGGTCCCAGACGCCGGGCCGGTGTGACCCGCAGGGAGCGCGCGGCATACCCTCGCCCTCATGGCAGCACCCCGCATCGGCGTCCTCGCCGTCCAGGGCGACGTCCGCGAGCACGCCGCAGCCCTCACCGACCTCGGCGCCGACGTCACCCTGGTCCGGCGTCCCGGCGAGGTCGACCGGCTCGACGGGCTCGTCGTGCCCGGCGGCGAGTCGACCACCATGGACAAGCTCGTCCGCGCCTTCGACCTCCAGGAACCGCTGCGACGGCGCATCGCCGAGGGACTCCCGGTGTTCGGGTCGTGCGCCGGCATGATCATGCTCGCCGACCGCATCGCCGACGGACGCCCGGACCAGCAGACCCTCGGCGGCCTCGACGTCACCGTGCGCCGCAACGCCTTCGGCCGGCAGGTCGACTCCTTCGAGCAGGACCTCGAGTTCGCCGGCCTCGACGGCACGGTGCACGCCGTCTTCATCCGCGCTCCGTGGGTCGAGACGGCGGGGGAGGCCGTCGAGGTGCTCGCGCGAGTCAGCGACGGGCCGGCCGCCGGTAGGATCGTCGCGGTTCGGCAGGGGAACCTCATGGCGACCTCCTTCCATCCCGAGGTCGGGGGAGACCGCCGCATCCACGCCGAGTTCGTCAAGATCGTCACGCAGCACTGCCAGTAGACCGGAACGCGAGGACACTGCATGAGCGGCCACTCCAAATGGGCCACCACGAAGCACAAGAAGGCTGCCATCGACGCCAAGCGCGGCAAGCTCTTCGCCAAGCTCATCAAGAACATCGAGGTCGCGGCCAAGCAGGGCGGCGGTGACCCCGCCGGCAACCCGACGCTCTACGACGCGATCCAGAAGGCGAAGAAGACCTCGGTCCCGAACGACAACATCGACCGCGCCGTCAAGCGTGGCTCGGGTGCCGAGGCCGGCGGGTCCGACTGGCAGACGATCATGTACGAGGGCTACGCGCCCAACGGCGTCGCGCTCCTCATCGAGTGCCTCACCGACAACCGCAACCGTGCGGCTGCCGAGGTCCGCACGGCCCTGACCCGCAACGGCGGCCAGCTGGCCGACCCGGGCTCGGTCGCCTACGTCTTCAACCGCAAGGGCGTCGTCATCGTGCCCAAGGACGGCACGTCCGAGGACGACATCCTCGAGGTCGTCCTCGAGGCGGGCGCCGAAGAGGTCAACGACAACGGCGACACCTGGGAGATCGTCTCCGAGGCAAGCGACTTCGTCGCGGTCCGCCGGGCCGTCCAGGAGGCCGGCATCGACTACGACTCCGCCGAGGCGTCCTTCGTGCCCAACCTGCAGGTGCCCCTCGGCCTCGACGGCGCGAAGAAGATGATCCGCGTCATCGACGCCCTCGAGGACAGCGACGACGTCCAGAACGTCTACGCCAACGGCGAC
This sequence comes from Monashia sp. HAY1-5C, assembly GCF_056755255.1. Lineage (NCBI taxonomy): Bacteria > Bacillati > Actinomycetota > Actinomycetes > Micrococcales > Intrasporangiaceae > Intrasporangium > Monashia sp. HAY1-5C. Next base: position 7,172 of record NZ_JBPGXG010000129.1, read on the forward strand.
ATCCCCGACGACGTGCTCGCGGAGCTCGACGCCGAGGAGTGAGCCCACCCGGACGGCGTCGTCCGAGCGCAGACGAGGAGGCACGTCGGTGACCGGCGTGCCTCCTCGTCGCCGGCGGACCGGGCGGTTAGCGTTGGTCCCGAACACCTGTTCGGATCGGCCGCCGGTTCGAACCGCCCGACCGACCCGACGACCGCCCCAGGAGGTGCCGTGCGCGTCCTCGCCGTCGACCCCGGCCTGACCCGCTGCGGCGTCGGCGTCGTCGACGGGTCTCCCGGGCGGCGGCTCGCGCTCGTCGAGGTCGGCGTGATCCGCACCCCGTCCGGCGACCCGACGCCGCGCCGCCTGGTCGCCGTCGAGGACGAGATGCGGCACTGGTTCGAGCGGCACCGGCCCGAGGCCGTCGCCATCGAGCGCGTCTTCGCCGACACCAACGTCTCGACGGTCATGGGCACCGCCCAGGTCACGGGCATCGTCATGATGCTCGCCGAGCGGCGCGGCCTACCCGTCACGCTGCACACCCCCACCGAGGTCAAGGCGGCCGTGAGCGGCAGCGGCCGCGCGGACAAGGCGCAGGTCACGACGATGGTGACCCGCCTCCTCGGCCTCGACACGCCACCGAAGCCCGCCGACGCCGCCGACGCCCTCGCCCTCGCCATCTGCCACGTGTGGCGCGGCGGCACCCAGAACCGGCTCGAGCAGGCGCGCGACGAGCTGCTCGCCCGCCGGCCCCGCGCCTCCCGTCCGTCGCGCACGCCGACCGCCTCGACCCCACCGGCCCGTCCCGCTCGCACCCTCCCAGGAGCCCGCCCCCGATGATCGCGTCCCTGTCCGGCACCGTCCTCAAGGTCGGCCTCGACTCCCTCGTCCTCGGGGTCGGCGGCGTGGGGATGCTCGTGCACACGACGCCCGCGACGGCGGCGTCGGTCCGGCACGGCGCGCAGGCCGACCTCGCCACGACGCTCGTCGTGCGCGAGGACTCGCTGACGCTGTACGGCTTCGCCACCGACGACGAGAAGCTCGTCTTCGAGACCGTCCAGACCGTGTCCGGCGTCGGCCCGCGTCTCGCGCTCGCGCTTCTCGCCGTCCACTCGCCCGACGCGGTCCGGGTGGCCCTCGGCACGGGCGACGTCGCGGCGCTGACCAAGGTGCCGGGCATCGGCCGCAAGGGCGCCGAGCGGCTCGTGCTCGAGCTCAAGGACAAGCTCGGCGCGCTCCCCGGGTCCGGCAGCGCGGCCGAGCCGGTCCCGCTCGAGACGGGCGACGCGTGGCGCGAGCAGGTGCGCGAGGCCCTCGTCGGGCTGGGGTGGAACGTGCGACAGGCCGAGGACGCCCTCGACAAGGTCGCGCCGAGAGCCGCGGAGGGCGCCGGCGTCTCCGCGCTCCTGCGGGCCGCCCTCCAGGAGCTGGGCCGATGAGCCGCGACCGGTCCGGCGCCGAGGCCGCCGACCTGCCCGACCTCGAGGTCTGGGACGACGGGTCGTTCGACGCGACCGCGCGCATCGTCGACGCGCGGGTCCACGACGACGGCCCGGGTGACGAGCGCCAGGTCGAGGCCGCGCTCCGCCCGCGTCGCCTCGACGACTTCCCCGGGCAGGACCGCGTCCGCGAGCAGCTCGGGCTCGTCCTCACGGCGGCCCGCGGTCGCGGCACGCCGCCGGACCACGTCCTGTTGTCCGGGCCCCCCGGGCTCGGCAAGACCACGCTGGCGATGATCGTCGCGAGCGAGCTCGAGCAGCCGATCCGCATCACGTCGGGACCCGCCATCCAGCACGCGGGTGACCTCGCGTCCGTGCTGTCCTCCCTCGCCGAGGGCGAGGTCCTCTTCCTCGACGAGATCCACCGGATGTCCCGCTCGGCCGAGGAGATGCTCTACCTGGCCATGGAGGACTTCCGGGTCGACGTCATCATCGGCAAGGGCCCCGGAGCCACCGCCATCCCGCTCGAGCTGCCCCCCTTCACGGTCGTGGGCGCGACGACGCGCGCCGGTCTGCTGCCGGCGCCCCTGCGCGACCGCTTCGGCTTCACCGGCCACCTCGACTTCTACGCGCCGCAGGACCTCGTCTCGATCCTGCACCGCTCGGCGCGGCTGCTCGGGCTCGACGCCGACGAGGACGGCATCGCCGAGATCGCGCTGCGCTCCCGCGGGACCCCGCGCATCGCCAACCGGTTGCTGCGCCGGGTCCGCGACTGGGCGCAGGTCCACGGCGAGCACCGGGTCAGCCGCAGCGCGGCACGCAGGGCCCTCGAGCTGTTCGACGTCGACGAACGCGGCCTCGACCGCCTCGACCGCGCCGTCCTCGAGGCACTGTGTCGGCGCTTCGCCGGAGGCCCCGTCGGGTTGTCCACGCTCGCCGTGGCGGTGGGGGAGGAGCCGGACACCGTCGAGACCGTCGCGGAACCGTTCCTCGTGCGCGAGGGCTTCATGGTGCGCACGCCCCGCGGCCGCGCCGCCTCGACCCTGGCCTGGGAGCACCTCGGTCTGGCTCCGCCCGCCGACGCCCAGGCCATCTGGTCGGCGACCCTGCCGCTCGACGACGCCGGCGGCGGCCGCTTCGACGGCTGAGCAAACGCTGCCAAAACGTGACCGCAGGCCCGCGTGTGAACGATGTGAGCGTTCTGACAAACTGCGGGCGCGCACGTAGACTCCTGCGGGCACCCTCGCCGCTGCCGCGGCACCATCAGGTGCCTCCGGTCGTTGACGCCACAGCCGACGCCCCACCGGTCCCACACGATCGGGATCGCCGTGCTGGGTGTGCACCGGACGTAGACACGAAGGATTGAGCTGACATGAACTCCAACGGGTCCTTCTCGTTGCTGATCTTCCTCCTGCCCCTGCTCCTCATCGGGTGGCTGTTCTGGACCCAGAACAAGCGGATGAGGCAGATGCGGGAGTTCAGCTCCGCCCTGTCCGTCGGCGACCAGGTCGTCACGTCCTCCGGCATCTTCGGCACCGTCCGCCACCTCGACGACTCCTCCGCCTGGCTCGAGGTCGCCGAGGGCGTCACGATCCGCGTCGACCGCCGCGCCGTCGCGATGAAGCAGGACCCCGCGGCCGCCGGCGGCTCCAGCGAGGGTCCTGCCGTGGCTCCCGGCGACGACGCGCCCGGCACCACCCCGACGGGTCAGTGAGGCCTCCGTGGCACGCACGTCCATCCGCAGGTCCGCGACACGCACCCTCGTCGCGCTCGTCGTCCTCATCCTCGGCCTCGGCGCCCTGACCGCGGGCCTGGCGAAGTGGGGTGGCGGTTCCGTCGCCCCGCGTCTGGGTCTCGACCTCGAGGGCGGCACCGAGCTGGTCCTCAAGCCGGTGACGGTCGGCAACGCCGCACCGGTGACCCAGGGGCAGATCGACCAGGCCGTCGACATCATCCGCCAGCGCATCGACGCCAACGGGGTCAGCGAGGCGGAGATCTCGACGCAGGGCGGCGACAACATCGTCGTGTCGATCCCGGGCAGCCCGACCAAGGAGCAGCTCGACGCCATCCGCAAGCCGTCCCAGCTGCGCTTCCGGGCCGTGTTCGTCCAGACCGTCGACACCACCGCAGCTCAGGTGAACCCCGGTGGCGGCGCGACGGGCTCGACCGGCACGCCGACGCCCACGGGCACGGCGACCGGCACACCCACCGGCACGGCCACGACGCCGGCCGCCAAGCCGTCGACGTCGGCGACGGCCCAGAACGGCGCGGTCCCGCAGGCGCTGCGGGCGGCCACCTCCACCCCGGCGCCGAAGGCCACCGGCGGCACTGCCACGACGGCCGCGACCCCGCCTCCCGCCGCGACGACGCCCGCCGCTCCGACGCCCGAGCAGTCCGAGGCCGCCGTCAAGGCCCAGGTCAGCAAGGGCCTCGTCGGGCTGGGCTGGGCCAAGGCCAAGGCCGACACCGCTGCCGCCAAGGCCGCCAAGGACTTCGTGGCGCTCAGCTGCGGCAAGCCCGGCGTCGTCGACGCCATCGTCGACGACCCGAGCCAGCCGCTGGCCACCTGCAGCGACGACCGCACGTCCAAGTTCGTCCTCGGCCCGGTCGAGATCGACGGCAGCCAGATCTCCGACGCCTCGAGCGGCTTCCAGCCCGGCCCGAACGGCCAGCCCACCTCGATCGTCGAGGTCGTCCTGTCCTTCAACTCGGCCGGCGCCAAGAAGTTCGCGGAGGTCACCAAGCGCCTCTACGGCCTGCAGAGCCAGCCGCCGATGGACCAGTTCGCCGTCGTGCTCGACAAGTCCGTCATCACCGCTCCCCAGGCCCGCGCCGTCATCAGCGACGGCCGCGCCTCGATCACCGGCTCGTTCACGATCGACTCGGCCAAGGCCCTGGCCCAGCAGCTGAAGTTCGGTGCCCTGCCCCTGGAGTTCAAGCTCCAGACCAACGACACCATCACGCCACAGCTCGGTGAGGAGCAGCTGCGCATCGGCCTGCTCGCCGGGCTCGTCGGCCTGCTCCTCGTCGTCGTGTACTCCCTCTTCCAGTACCGGGCACTCGGGTTCGTCACGGTGGCCTCGCTGCTCGTCGCGTCGGCCATCACCTACCTCGCCGTCACGATCCTCGGCACGACGCACGGGCTGCGCCTGACGATGGCCGGCGTCACGGGCCTCATCGTGGCCATCGGTGTCACGGCCGACTCGTTCATCGTCTACTTCGAGCGCATCCGCGACGAGGTCCGCGACGGGCGCCCGCTCGTGGCCGCGGTCGAGACGGGCTGGAAGCGGGCCCGACGCACGATCATCGCCGCCGACGCCGTCAACTTCATCGCCGCCATCGTGCTGTACGTGCTCGCCTCCGCCAACGTCCGCGGTTTCGCCTTCACGCTCGGGCTCACCACGATCATCGACCTGCTCGTCGTCGTCATGTTCACGCACCCGACGGTGCAGCTGCTCGCGCGCACGACGTTCTTCGGCGGCGGGCACCGGTGGTCCGGCCTGGACCCGAAGCGCCTCGGCGCCAAGGAGTCGCCGCGCTACCGGGGCCGTGGCCAGTTCGGCCCGCCGCGCCCGGCCGCCCCCGCCGGCACGCCGGCCCGTGCCGGCGCCAGCACCCGCACCGCCGAGGGGAAGGCCTGACCCATGATCAGCTTCGCGCAGGTCGGCAACGACCTCTACACGGGCAAGCGCTCGATCGACTTCATCAAGCGCCAGAAGCTCTGGTACGCCTTCTCCGGCGTCCTCGTCGCGCTCGCCCTCCTCGGCATCTTCGCCAGGGGGCTGAACTTCGGCATCGAGTTCAGCGGCGGCTCGGAGTTCCGCGTCCAGAACGTCACGAGCACCGAGGGCTACGAGGAGAAGGCCCAGGCGGCCATCGCCGACGCGAGGATCAGCGGCAACGTCGTCACGACCGTCGTCGGGCAGAACACCGTCCGGGTGCAGACCGAGGCGGCCGACGACAGGACCGACGCGGCGCGCACCGCCCTCGCCGAGGAGTTCGGCGTCCAGCAGAACGCCGTGAGCGCCTCGCTCATCGGCCCGAGCTGGGGTGAGACCGTCAGCCAGCAGGCGATCCGCGGCCTCATCGTCTTCCTCGTGCTCGTCACGATCGTCATGGCGCTGTACTTCCGGACGTGGAAGATGGCGCTGTCGGGCCTCGTCGCCCTGCTGCACGACCTCGTCATCACCGTCGGCATCTACGCCCTTTTCGGGTTCGAGATCACGCCGTCGTCCATGATCGGGTTCCTCACGATCCTCGGCTACTCGCTCTACGACACCGTCGTCGTCTTCGACAAGGTGCGCGAGAACACGGCGGACGCCTTCCGGACGCGGCGCATGACGTACCCCGCGGCGGCCAACCTGGCCGTCAACCAGACTCTCGTGCGCTCGATCAACAC